>NZ_JAFMOZ010000102.1:0-39239 GCF_019049615.1 Rahnella sp. BCC 1045
CCGGGGTTTTGCGTTCTATGATGATGCTTGTTTCAGATCCCTGCTTTTAGTTAACCGGATTAGGTGCGTTACTGGCTTTGATTTCCTGCCAGATCTTGCCGCAATCCGCCGCATACGCCTGCCCGTCACCGGTCTTACGCGCCGTCAGACAGCGCTGGTAGTCCACCACGCGAACCGTTTCCTGTTCCGCAAATTTCTGGTGGGCTTTTTCCTGTTTGAGCTTGTTCAGCAATACCTGACAGGAGGCCAGTTTGTCCGGATTGCCTTCTGCCGAATTAATACACGCGCTGTATGCCTCACGCGTTTTAGAAATCTGAGCCTGATCCGCGGTTGGCGCACAACCTGCCAGCACAACGGAGGAAACCACAATCATCAGTAATTTTTTCATCGACATAGCGACCTCAGAAAATAGTGAATGGAGCGATAACGATGAATTTCACGTCTTTTTCATCCTGGAAAATGTTGCCGTACCCGCCGCCCCAGCTCGGGATATCCGAGTGGTTGTCGTACTGGGTGTAATGCAGTTTGAACAGCGTACCTTTCGCGCGCCCTTCCTGAATGGTGTATAGCGCATCAAGGCTCCAGGCACTTTCTTTCAGGCGCTGGCTCTGATCATAGATTGGATTGGTACTCGGTTTGGCATCCCACGCGTAAACATAAGAACCGCCTACTGCGAAGCCCGGCAGATCCCATTTCGCCAGATCGTAAAGTACGCCTGCGTACACCGCTTTTTCGCCGTTGGCGTTGAAGTCAGAACGGTTGTCCCACCACACATCAAGACGTCCGTTAGAAGAAGAATACGTCGGGGTCATGCGTTGTAAAAAATAACCCTGATTCCCCTCAGCTTTGACCATCGTCCCTTCCAGACGCCAGTTGAACTGGCCGGTGGTGTAACCGAAAGTCAGTGCCTGCAACCAGGCCAGACCGTCATACAGGCTGTTCGGATCGTTCTGGTTGCTGATACGATCTTCCGCACCATAGAACTGGTAGCTGGTGGTGAGCGGATTGCCCATCAGATCAATTTTGTACGACGCTTTGGCGAAGTACTGATCGACGTAACTTTCTGCCTGACCGAATGCCGCTTCCAGTACGAGATCATTTTTGAAGTCGTATTTCGCACCCAGCGAGTGGATATAGGAAACACCGGTTTTCTTGTCGTTCTGGCGGAAATCATCCATCTCCAGATGCCACGGCGATTTGTATTCATCTGCCCACATGTAGGAGAAACTCAGTTCACCCGGATCGCCAAAATCATGTTTATACCCGGCTTCAGCACCGCGATAGGTACCCGGCATAAAGCTCCAGTGCGGGGCGATCAGCGTTTGCCCGGTGGGCTGAATGTAACCAGCATGGCCCCAGAATCCGCCGTATTTGAATTTACCGGCCGCTTTGTAGAGGCTGACGCCGCCTTTATCGCCGGAATAGTCTTCGTCATACGCATGGTTTTTGGAGGAGAACGCGATTTCGTTCGGGTGACCGCTGTCGCTGGCTTCGGCTAATTCGATCGCGGTAAATGCGGCGACGTCGATACCGAACATGTCCCAGGCATAGCCGGAAGAGAAATCAAGGTTCAGGTTGGCGGTCGCGTGCGAAAGGTTGGTGGCGTATTTATCGTAATCGGGGTTATTCACCGTGACTTTTGTGCCGTCAGGGCGGGTTTCTTCTTTAGTTTTGTTCAAATCTTTGCGGTCGCGTTCGCGCTGCCAGTAATACACACCGCCGGTCAGCGTCGAATCATCAATAAAGCCAGCCGCTCTGGCCTCTTCGGGGAACATCATTCCGCCGCCCAACAAAGTGCCAGCCAGCGTGTACATCACAGGTTTCAGGTAAGCCGATCCCCTGCCCCTGTTAAGGTGCTTGTGCATAGAAATTCCTCATTTTGACTAAAAAAAACGTGCAAAACCCAAACGGGTATTAAAAGCGGCCGCCAGAGGCGTAACCGTATAAAGCAGGATTAAGAGTATTTTTCGCGACGCGAATTATCAATGGGTAATTAAACCCTGATAGCTGAAGTATGACAAAGTGCACATAAAGATGAAAAAGTGTAACAAACGAGGAATGCGAAGGTTTAAATCAGTGGACTCTGACAATCGATAACTAAAACAGATAATTAAGTAAAAACCGTATTGACTTAAACGTTTCAGCACTCTGATATTCGGAAAGGAAGGTCCTAAAAAGCAAACATGAAAAACGCATTAATTCGCGAAGAAAAAGAAAATTCCGTGAATTTCTGACATAAAAAAACGCAGCCGGAGCTGCGTTTAGCAATCGTTCATCGGTGACTTACGCGACGGGTTTTGATTCCCAGGTATCACGCAGGCCAACGGTACGGTTGAAGACCAGATTTTCAGCGCTGGAATAGCGGCTGTCAGCACAGAAGTAACCTTCACGTTCAAACTGCAGGCTGATTTCAGCCTGTGCAGCCACCAGAGAAGGCTCAACGAAACCGTGCGCGATCACCAGGGATTCCGGGTTGATCGTGGTCAGGAAATCTTCTGCCTGGCCAGGATTCGCGACGCTGAACAGACGGTCATACAGACGGAATTCCGCCGGTTTGCCTTCAGACGCAGAAACCCAGTGGATCACACCTTTTACCTTGCGGCCATCGGCCGGATCTTTGCTCAGCGTTTCGATATCGTAAGAACAGAAGATCGTCGTCACATTGCCTTCGGCATCTTTTTCAATGCGTTCCGCTTTGATGACATACGCATTGCGCAGACGAACTTCTTTGCCCAGCACCAGACGTTTGTATTGCTTGTTCGCTTCTTCGCGGAAATCAGCCTGATCGATATAAATCTCACGGGTGAACGGCACTTCGCGCGTACCCATCTCCGGTTTGCTCGGATGATTAGGCATTTTCACCATTTGCACATCTTCACCGGTAAAGTTCTCAATGATCACTTTAACCGGATTGATGACAGCCATGGCGCGCGGCGCATTTTCGTTCAGATCGTCACGGATACAGGATTCCAGCGCCATCATTTCGACGTTGTTGTCCTGTTTCGTTACGCCGATACGACGACAGAATTCACGGATAGACGCAGCAGTGTAACCACGGCGACGCAGACCGGAAACGGTCGGCATACGCGGGTCATCCCAGCCTTCGACGATCTTATCCGTCACCAGCAGGTTCAGCTTACGCTTGGACATGATGGAATATTCGAGATTCAGACGGGAGAACTCGTACTGACGCGGGTGGCAAGGGATGGTGATGTTATCGAGAACCCAGTCATACAGACGACGGTTGTCCTGGAATTCCAGCGTACACAACGAATGGGTGATCCCTTCCAGCGCATCGGAAATGCAGTGGGTGAAATCATACATCGGGTAGATGCACCATTTTTTGCCAGTCTGATGGTGTTCCGCAAACTTAATACGGTAGATAACCGGATCGCGCATCACGAAGAATGGCGAAGCCATATCGATTTTTGCACGCAGACACGCCGCGCCTTCAGCGAATTCACCGTTGCGCATTTTTTCGAACAGCGCGATGTTTTCTTCTACGCTGCGATCGCGGTACGGGCTGTTTTTGCCCGGAGACGTCAGTGAGCCACGGTATTCGCGGATTTCATCCGGAGACAATTCGTCAACGTAAGCCAGACCTTTGTTGATCAGCTCCAGCGCGTAGCCGTGCAGTTGATCGAAGTAGTCGGAAGAATAGTGAATATCACCGCTCCAGTCGAAACCTAACCACTGGACGTCGTGTTTGATCGACTCAACGAATTCGATGTCTTCTTTTGCCGGGTTGGTATCGTCAAAACGCAGGTTGCACTGCCCCTGATAGTCTTGCGCAATACCGAAGTTCAGGCAGATAGACTTCGCATGGCCGATATGCAGATAACCATTAGGCTCGGGCGGGAAACGGGTATGAACGGTATTGTGTTTCCCGGTCGCCAGATCTTCATCAATAATCTGACGGATAAAATTTGTTGGGCGGGCTTCAGCCTCACTCATTGTGCAATTCCTCTACGCAACATTGACTCTACAGATAACCTGTTATGTTCCAACAAGCCACGTCGGGAAACAACCGTTACTTGCATAAAATAGTGGTTATCTGCATACCGCGTGTCCGTAAACAATAAAAAGCGGGAAGAGATTGCTCTCTTCCCGCTAAGACTTAACTCAACTGAATCAGCGTCAGGAAATTATTTACCCTGAATCTCAAACAGTTTGGTCTGACCGGCTACGACTGAACCGCTGGCCAGTGAAATCACACCGGTGTAATCATCGATGTTGCTGACCACAACCGGGCTAATCATTGAGCGCGCGTTAGCGTTCAGGTAAGCCAGATCCAGTTCCAGTACAGGCTGACCGGCAGTGACCGTTGCGCCTTCTTCAATCAGGCGGGTAAAGCCCTGGCCGTTGAGTGCAACGGTGTCGATCCCCATGTGCACCACGATTTCAGCACCAGAAGTGGTTTCCAGGCAGAACGCATGGTTGGTGTTGAAGATTTTCACCACGGTACCCGCAGCCGGAGCGACAACTGTTTTATCCGTCGGACGAATCGCGACACCATCGCCTACCGCTTTGCTGGCGAAGGCTTCGTCTGGCACCTGATCCAGCGCCACGATGTCACCGGTAACCGGAGCCACCAGCGTTTCAACGACCGCTTTAACGCTGTTTGGTACAGCCTGCGGAGACGCTTTCACAACCACGGGGGCTGCTGCGCTGCCTGCCGCAACCGGACCACGCGCCATCACTTTCTTCATTGCATCAGCCAGAGATTCCGCTTTTGCACCGACGATAACCTGAATGCTTTGTTTGTTCAGACGAACAATACCGGACGCACCCAGACGTTTGCAGGCTGCATCATCAACAGTACCAGCATCTTTCACGTTCAGACGCAGGCGGGTAATACAGGCATCAATACCTTTGAAGTTATCAGAACCGCCCAGTGCGCTGATGTAGCTCACGGCCAGCTGGTTCAGACCTTCTTCAGTATTGCTGTTCGCTTCCGGTTCACCGATATGGTCGGCGTCGTCTTCACGGCCCGGCGTTTTCAGGTTGAACATGCGGATAATTACGCTGAACAGTACGAAGTAGATGACGAAGAACACAACGCCCATCACCAGCAACATCCAGACGTTTTTACTTGCCGCCGGCAGGTTGTACATCAACGCGTAGTCAATCGCACCCGCAGAGAAGGAGAAGCCAGCATGGATACCCAGCGCAGTTGCAACGTACAGGCTGATCCCGGTCAGGATGGCGTGGACTAAATACAGCAGCGGAGCAAGGAACATGAACAGGAATTCTAACGGCTCGGTCACACCGGTCAGGAATGCAGTCACCGCAACGGAGACCAGCATACCGCCCACCAGTGGACGACGTTCTTTCGGTGCGGCGAAGTACATTGCGCATGCTGCGCCTGGCAGACCAAACATCATGATTGGGAAGAAGCCGGACATGAACATCCCTGCGGTGCCGTCACCCGCGTAGAAGCGGTTGATGTCGCCGTGGAATACTGTGCCTGCTGCGTTGGTGAAGTCACCAATCTGGAACCATGCGATGGTGTTCAGAACCTGATGCAGACCGGTTGGGATCAGCAGACGGTTTACGAAACCGAAGATACCCGCACCGAATGCGCCTGCGCCTACGATCCACTCACCACCGGCGCGGATTGCATCCTGCACCGGAGGCCAGACGTAGCCGAAGATCGCGGCCAGAATCAGACAGAAGAAGCCTGTTGCGATAGGAACGAAACGTTTCCCACCGAAGAAGCTCAGGAAATCAGGAAGTTTGATATCAGACCAGCGGTTGTAAACCATACCGCCGACCAGACCGGTGATGATACCTGCCAGAACGCCCATATTGACGGCCGGGTTGATGGTAATCATCGCCTTGGTCAGAATGAAATAACCAATACCACCCGCCAGTGCCGCAGCACCCGCGTTGTCTTTAGACCAGCTTGATGCCACACCAATAGCAAAAATCAGGGCCAGGTTATCGAAGATCCCGCCACCGGCTTGCGCGATGAACGGCATATTAAGAAGATCAGGCTGACCGAAACGCAGCAGTAACGCAGCGACAGGTAGCACGGCTATCGGCAGCTGAAGTGCTCTGCCTAAACGCTGAAAGAATCCAAGAATATTCACATTTCCCCCTATCCGCCGCCAGGCGAATCACCTAAGTAGTTTAATTAGTATGGTTACTACCTTTACTCACTTACCGTTCCGATTTAACCAACTGCTTTGCGAGTGTAAAAAGATTATTTCGTATCGCAAATTAAAACCTCTATTTTTGTGATAATTATCACCAAAAAGAGGTCATAACATGCCATCAGGCTGGTCAACACACAAAACTTATTTTATCATTAAAAAAATCTAGACGGCATTGTGCCAGCCACAAACCGTCACGGTGGTTTACGCTTAACATGACCGCCCTGAACCAAAACAGCTTTGACTTCCTTATCCGGAGTCACTGGGTTACAGGCAGGCGGCAATCGAAAAATCCGTTGCGCTTACTCCGTTAAGCCAGGCAGAGATTCGAAAGCAGCCAACACCCCTGCAACGTCAAGGACAAAGGATATACACAGTATATTCAATATTCTGAAACTAAGAGGTACGTGATGAGACTTATTCCTTTAAACACCACCACTGAAGTTGGCAAATGGGCAGCACGTCATATCGTTGAGCGTATTAACGCCTTCAAACCCACTGCCGACCGCCCGTTCATTTTGGGCTTACCTACCGGTGGCACACCACTCGAAGCTTACAAACATTTAATCGCCATGCATAAAGCAGGCCAGGTTAGCTTTAAGAATGTGGTTACTTTCAATATGGACGAATATGTTGGCTTACCGCAGGAACACCCTGAGAGCTATCATACGTTCATGTACAAAAACTTCTTTGATCACGTTGATATTCCACGCGAAAATATCAATCTGCTGAATGGTAATGCGCCAGACGTCAACGAAGAATGCCGTCAGTACGAAGCAAAAATTAAGTCTTACGGTAAAATTCACCTGTTCATGGGTGGCGTGGGCAACGACGGTCACATTGCCTTTAACGAACCGGCATCTTCACTGGCTTCACGCACCCGTATCAAAACCCTGACACACGAAACCCGCATCGCGAACTCCCGTTTCTTCGACAATGACGTATCTCAGGTGCCAAAATACGCCCTGACCGTTGGCGTAGGCACACTGCTTGATGCAGAAGAAGTGATGATTCTGGTCACCGGCCACGCGAAGGCGCAAGCGCTTGAAGCGGCCGTCGAGGGAAACATTAACCACATGTGGACCATCAGTTGCCTGCAATTGCATGCAAAAGCCGTTATGGTGTGTGACGAGCCATCCACCATGGAACTGAAAGTCAAAACTGTTAAATATTTCCGCGAGTTAGAAGCGGAAAATATGAAAAACCTTTAACAAAATTTATGCCCAAAGCCAGTCGCGTTGCAGCAAGGCAGCAATGACGCGAATCTCCGGGAGTTTACTGAAGTAAGTGAGCGGAGTGAGTGAGGCAGCCAACGCAGCAGCAGCGTGACTGGAGAAGGGCAAGCGAACGAGGGGGCATGATGTACGCTTTGATTAACGGCCGGATCTATACCGGCCACGACGTTCTGGATAACCATGCGGTCGTGATTGCCGATGGCAAAATCGAACGTGTCTGCGCGGTCAGCGAGCTGCCGGACAATGTGGAAACCCGCGATCTGGACGGTGCCATTCTTGCCCCCGGATTTATCGACCTGCAACTTAACGGTTGTGGCGGCGTGCAGTTCAACGATTCACTGGAAGCGATTTCCGTAGAAACGTTAGAAATCATGCAGAAAGCCAACGAAAAATCCGGCTGTACCAGTTTCTTACCTACGCTGATCACCTGTAGCGATGACTACATGAAGCACGGCGTCAGCGTAATGCGCACGTATCTGGAAAAATATCCGAATCAGGCGCTGGGTCTGCATCTTGAAGGCCCGTATCTGAGCCCGTTGAAAAAAGGCACCCACAATCCGGCCTTTATCCGTAAGCCCGACGACGCCATGATTGATTTTCTGTGTGAAAACGCCGATGTCATCACACAGCTGACGCTTGCACCGGAACAGGTTGAAGCCCGCTATATCCGTCAGCTGCGCGCTGCCGGTATTGTGATTTCCGCAGGCCATTCCAATTCGACGTATGCCGAAGCCCGCGCGGGTTTTGCGGCCGGTATCACCTTCGCAACGCACCTTTATAATGCAATGCCAGCGATTACAGGTCGTCAGCCTGGCCTTATTGGTGCAATCTTCGATACACCGGAAGTGTATACCGGTGTGATTGCCGACGGTTTGCATGTCGATTACGCCAATATTCGCAACGCGAAAAAGCTCAAAGGCGAGAAACTGGTGCTGGTCACCGACGCCACTGCGCCAGCGGGTGCCAATATTGATGAGTTCATTTTTGCCGGTAAAACAATATACTACCGTGACGGACTCTGTGTGGACGAAAACGGAACACTGAGCGGCTCTGCGCTGACCATGATCGAAGCAGTTCAAAACAGCGTTGAACATGTCGGCATTGCACTGGATGAAACGTTGCGTATGGCATCGCTTTATCCGGCCCGCGCGATTGGCCTCGACGGCCAGCTGGGTAGCATTGAAGCAGGCAAAGTCGCCAACCTCACCGCGTTCACTCATGATTTTAAAATCACAAAAACTATCGTTAATGGTGACGAAGTTTAATTGAGCGGATAACAGCATTGATGACAACTGGCGGACAGCAGGCACAAATCGGCAACGTTGATCTGGTTAAGCAGTTAAACGGCGCGGCGGTTTACCGCCTGATTGACCAACAAGGGCCCATTTCGCGCATTCAAATCGCCGACATGAGCCAGTTAGCGCCCGCCAGTGTCACCAAAATTACCCGACAGTTACTCGAGCGCGGGCTGATCAAAGAAGTGGATCAGCAGGCTTCCACCGGGGGTCGCCGCGCTATTTCAATCATCACCGAAACCCGTCCTTTTCATACCATCGCCGTTCGTCTTGGCCGCCATGACGCGACCATCACGCTCTACGATCTCAGCGCCAAGTCACTGGCCGAACAACATTATTCCCTGCCCGAACGCACTCAGGAAACGCTTGAGAACGCCTTATTTGAGGCAATCGCGCAATTTATCGAGCTGAATCAGCGTAAAATCCGCGAACTGATTGCCATTTCTGTCATCCTTCCAGGCCTGGTCGATCCGAATAAAGGCATCGTCCGCTATATGCCGCATATCAGCGTCGGTGCGTGGAAATTAGTCGATGCGCTGGAAGCCAGATTCAAAGTTACCAGTTTTGTCGGCCACGATATCCGCAGTCTGGCCCTCGCCGAGCACTATTTCGGGGCAACCCGCGACTGTCAGGACTCCATTTTGGTTCGTCTTCACCGCGGTACCGGCGCAGGAATTATCGTTAACGGCCAGATTTTCCTGGGCAGCAACGGCAACGTGGGTGAAATCGGCCACATTCAAATCGATCCCCTGGGCGAACGCTGTCATTGCGGAAACTTCGGCTGTCTGGAAACCGTTGCGGCCAACGCGGCTATCGAAAACCGTGTACGCCATCTGCTCACGCAGGGTTACGCCAGTAAACTCAGTCTGAACGATTGCTCAATTTCCGCTATCTGCAAAGCCGCCAATCGCCATGATGCGCTGGCCACTGAAGTGATTGAGCATGTGGGCCGTCAGCTTGGCAAAGGCGTTTCCATTGCGATCAACCTGTTTAATCCGCAAAAAGTGGTGATTGCCGGTGAAATTACCGAAGCGGATAAAGTCCTGCTGCCGGCCATCCAAAACTGCATTAATGCTCAGGTTTTGAAAGATTTCCGCCGCAATCTACCGGTTGTGACTTCCGCGCTTAATCATCAGTCCGCGATTGGTGCGTTTGCGCTGGTCAAACGGGCTATGTTGAATGGCGTTCTGTTGCAGCGTCTGATGGAAAATTAAGGCGTGCTATAGTAATTGGCTGCCAGGAATGGGGCTGAAAAATGTGGGTTTGGAAATCATGACAATTAAGAATGTAATCTGTGACATTGATGGCGTGCTGTTGCACGACAACACAGCTGTACCCGGCGCCGATCGCTTTCTGGCCCGAATTCAGGAACAGGGAATGCCTCTGGTCATTCTCACCAACTACCCTTCCCAGACAGCGCAGGATCTGGCAAATCGCTTCAGCGCTGCCGGTCTTGAAGTGCCGGAAAGCGCGTTCTTCACGTCCGCGATGGCGACAGCTGATTTCCTGAAACGTCAGGAAGGTAAAAAAGCCTACGTCGTTGGCGAAGGCGCTCTGATTCACGAGCTGTATAAAGCGGGTTTTACCATCACAGATATCAATCCTGATTTTGTGATCGTCGGCGAAACGCGTTCGTACAACTGGGACATGATTCATAAAGCGGCGTATTTCGTGGCGAATGGCGCGCGCTTTATTGCGACAAACCCGGACAATCACGGCCACGGTTTTGTTCCAGCCTGTGGCGCGTTATGCGCACCAATCGAGAAAATTACCGGACGCCAGCCGTTTTACGTCGGCAAGCCGAGCCCGTGGATTATCCGCTCGGCGCTCAATAAAATGCAGGCGCATTCCGAAGAAACGGTCATTGTGGGCGACAATCTGCGAACAGATATTCTGGCGGGTTTCCAGGCGGGTCTGGAAACTATTCTGGTGCTGACCGGTGTTTCTACCCTCAATGATATTGAGGGAATGCCGTTCCGTCCGACCTGGATTTACCCTTCCGTTGCCGATATCGACGTGATTTAACAGACACTCATAAATATATGAAAACGAGCCCTGATTGGTATCCCGGCTCGTTTTTTTTCGTCCTGCTGTTTGATTTTCATTCACTTTTCTCTTTTTTTGAATCCTCCTCAATTTTCTGCGATTAAATTAATAATCCGCTAATGAAAATGCCATAAAACTCCCGATTCGTTAAAGATTACCTGCACTCAACCAACTATTTATCAGAAGAGCGTTAAACCACTTGCACAACACAGGGGTTTTGACGCATTTTCATAGTCAGCAACGAAACAAAGCCTGACTAAAACTGAAAGAACGGCAACGTTGATCCTCATTCGCAAACATAAAAATGACAGCCAGAGAAACGTCGTTAGGGAGATAGAAATATGTGTTCAATTTTCGGTGTGCTCGATATCAAAACTGACTCCGTCGAGCTGCGCAAAAAAGCGCTGGAACTCTCGCGCCTGATGCGTCACCGCGGGCCTGACTGGTCCGGCGTGTTCGCCAGCGACAAAGCGATTCTGTCGCATGAGCGTCTGTCGATTGTCGACGTGAACAACGGCGCACAGCCTTTGTACAACGCAGCACATACCCACGTTCTGGCTGTAAACGGCGAAATCTACAACCATCAGGCTCTGCGCGCTGAATTGGGCGATAAGTATGAGTTCCAGACCGCGTCTGACTGCGAAGTGATTCTTGCGCTGTATCAGGAAAAAGGCCCTGAATTCCTCGATGAACTGCAAGGCATGTTCGCCTTCATTCTCTATGACACAGAAAAAGACGCGTACCTGATTGGCCGCGACCATCTGGGCATCATCCCGCTGTATATGGGTTACGACGAACACGGCAACATGTACGTGGCGTCTGAAATGAAAGCGCTGGTGCCGGTTTGCCGCACCATCAAAGAATTCCCGGCGGGCAGCTATTTGTGGAGCCAGGAAGGCGAAATCCGTGAATATTACCAGCGTGACTGGTTCGATTTCGAAAACGTCAAAGACAACGTCACTGACGCTGCGGCGCTGAAAGATGCGCTGGAAGAATCGGTGAAAAGTCACCTGATGTCTGACGTGCCTTACGGCGTGCTGCTGTCCGGTGGTCTGGATTCTTCCGTGATTTCAGCAATTACCAAGAAATTTGCCGGTCGCCGCATTGAGGATAAAGATCAGAGCGAAGCGTGGTGGCCACAGCTGCACTCCTTTGCGGTCGGTCTGGAAGGTTCTCCGGATCTGCGCGCTGCTCAGGAAGTCGCAAACCATTTAGGCACCGTGCACCATGAAATCCACTTCACCGTGCAGGAAGGTCTGGACGCTATCCGTGACGTGATTTATCACATCGAAACTTACGACGTGACCACCATTCGTGCGTCAACGCCGATGTATCTGATGTCCCGTAAAATCAAAGCGATGGGCATCAAGATGGTGTTGTCCGGCGAAGGTGCTGACGAAGTCCTGGGCGGTTACCTGTACTTCCATAAAGCGCCGAACGCGAAAGAATTCCACGAAGAAACCGTGCGTAAATTGCTGGCCCTGCACATGTATGACTGTGCCCGTGCCAATAAAGCGATGTCCGCCTGGGGCGTTGAAGCCCGCGTACCGTTCCTGGATAAAAAATTCCTCGACGTCGCAATGCGCATCAACCCGAAAGACAAAATGTGCGGCAACGGCAAAATGGAAAAACATATCCTGCGCGAATGTTTTGAGTCTTATTTGCCACACAGCGTGGCATGGCGCCAGAAAGAACAGTTCTCGGACGGCGTAGGTTACAGCTGGATCGATACGTTAAAAGAAGTCGCGTCTCAGCAGATTACCGATCAACAGCTCGAAACTGCGCATTTCCGTTTCCCGTACAACACGCCGACGTCAAAAGAAGGCTACCTGTACCGCACCATTTTCGAAGAACTGTTCCCGGTTCCAAGCGCAGCTGAATGTGTTCCTGGCGGCCCGTCAGTGGCCTGTTCTTCAGCGAAAGCCATCGAATGGGATGAAGCGTTCAAAAACATGGATGACCCTTCTGGCCGTGCGGTTGGCGTTCATCAGTCAGCGTATAAATAAGCCTTTACCGGTTATTTTCCATGAAGCAAGCGGGCCTTTTCAGGCCCGTTTTTTTATGGGTAAAGCCAGTAAAAATAATGTGTTTTGCCCAATTAATCACCAGAGTGGTTATAAGCCAGACAAATGGACGCTCTCACGCCTTTTTCTCCAAAAAAGGTGTTGACGCAAAACGGTCATATACGCATAATGCGCCCCGCAACGCCGATGAAGGTAGCGCGAAAAAAGAGGGCTACGTAGCTCAGTTGGTTAGAGCACATCACTCATAATGATGGGGTCACAGGTTCGAATCCCGTCGTAGCCACCATCTTTTTTGCGGGAGTGGCGAAATTGGTAGACGCACTAGATTTAGGTTCTAGCGCCGCAAGGTGTGCGAGTTCAAGTCTCGCCTCCCGCACCATTTCATCGAGTCGGCAGCACAGTTGGGGTATCGCCAAGCGGTAAGGCACTGGTTTTTGATACCAGCATTCCCAGGTTCGAATCCTGGTACCCCAGCCATTTTCTTACCTTCGCATCTCTGATGTGAATGTGAGAAAAAACCAATTTGAAGAAGTTGTACTGTTGGGGTATCGCCAAGCGGTAAGGCACTGGTTTTTGATACCAGCATACCCTGGTTCGAATCCAGGTACCCCAGCCATACTTCTTTCTGTATAATTGGTAAGCACTTGAAATTTATTATTAAGTTAGTTAAATTAGTGCTTGAAGTTTTGAAGTAAGTCAGTAGAATTTGGCTACGTAGCTCAGCTGGTTAGAGCACATCACTCATAATGATGGGGTCACAGGTTCAAATCCCGTCGTAGCCACCATTTTACTTGCAGTGCACTGCTCAAAAGGTAGTGAGTTTTAAAATTGGGGTGTCGCCAAGCGGTAAGGCTCTGGTTTCTGATACCAGCATACCCAGGTTCGAATCCTGGCACCCCAGCCACATTAAGAAAGCCCGCCTCGTGCGGGCTTTTTGCTATCTGTCGGTTGAGTCAGACTCAAAAAAAACGGGCAAGCCGACATTCATCCGGCCAGCCCCTCTCTCACTTCATTAAATGCCTAAGGCGTATTTCAGCGCTTTAGTTTTCAGTGCGCCTGCACGCTGTGCCGTCATCAGTGCCAGATTTCTCAATGCTTTGACGGGCGCCAGATCGTTACTGAACGCGGTATAGAACAAATCCATACCGCTTTGCATCAGCAGATTATCCAGGCGACGCTGACGCTGATAACGTATCAGCACGCTCTCGCTACTCCACGCTTCATCGTGGTCACGCGCTTTTTCCAGCACCGAAAGCAATGCTTCTACGTCGCGATAACCCAGATTCACGCCCTGCCCGGCCAGCGGATTGATCGTATGCGCTGCATCGCCCACCAGCGCCAGTCCCGGCAGGACATAACGCTGCGCATGGCGGCGAACCAGCGGGAACGCGCCCGCTGCTGTTGCATTGATTTTTCCAAGGCGCGGCGGAAAGGCCTGCATAATCTCCGCCGTCAGCTGTTTCATGTTCAGCGTTTTCAGATAACGGATGCGCTGCGGGCTGTCGTACCACACCAGTGATGCCTGATTGCCAAACAACGGCAGGAATGCGCGCGGGCCGGAAGGGAAAAACTGCTGCCAGGTGACATCCTGATCCGGCGTTTCGGTTTCAACGTTAATCAGCATACAGTGCTGGCGATATTCCCAACCATCAACGCCGATGCCCGCCAGCTGGCGTACCAGAGAATTCGCTCCGTCGGCGGCGACGACCAGTTTTGTACGCAGCAGTTCACCGGTGGTCAGCTGAAGTGACCAGGTTTTATCGTCATGTTGCAGAAGATGGCGCAGTTTCGCCGGGCAGAAGCGGGTCAGATTGGAGAAAGTATCAAACTGTTGCCAGAGCGCCAGCTGAAGCACGCGGTTTTCAACCATGAATCCCAGCTCCGGTAATCCGAGTGATTGCGCATCGAATTTGACGTCGGAACCGTCAACTTCCCAGGTTTCCAGGCGGCGATACGGCACCGAGCGCATTTTTTCAACAGCAGGCCACGCCTCTAATTTCTGCAAGAACCGCACCGAAGCGCAGCCAATCGCAGAAATTCGCAGGTCTGCTGCCGCTGATGCGTCAAATTCAGCCGGCTCTTCATTTTCGATCAATGCAACCTGAAGCCCCTGACGGGCCAGCCCGAGAGCTGCCGCAGCGCCTACCATCCCACCACCGACGATCACTGCATCAAATGACTTCTCTGAATTATTCATTTTATTCCAGCTTTCTATTTCAGTTCATTATGCGAAGTGTACCGGATTTTTGTGTCTGCATCAGGGCCTAAGCTGCTTTCCCGCACTGGTCAGCGCTAAGGTGAGGGTTTACAATACCGCCCCTGAACAACGCTATGCACTGCGGCACTGCCGATCTAACGTTCCCCGTACTGAGTACTGACACGCTGATGACTAAAAAACTGCACATAAAAACCTGGGGCTGCCAGATGAATGAATATGATTCATCCAAAATGGCCGATCTTCTCGATAGCACCCACGGTTACCAGCTGACGGATAACGCTGAAGAAGCAGACATTCTGCTGCTGAATACCTGTTCAATCCGGGAAAAAGCCCAGGAGAAAGTGTTCAGCCTGCTGGGACACTGGAAATTATTAAAAAAGAAAAACCCGGATATTATTATCGGCGTCGGCGGCTGTGTGGCATCTCAGGAAGGGGAATTGCTGCGTAAGCGTGCGCCCTGCGTTGATATCGTTTTTGGCCCGCAAACCCTGCATCGCCTGCCAGAAATGGTCAACCATGTTCGCGGCACCAAAAGCCCGGTCGTGGATATCAGCTTCCCGGAAATTGAGAAATTTGACCGTCTGCCGGAACCACGCGCGGATGGCCCGACCGCATTTGTCTCCATCATGGAAGGTTGCAACAAATATTGCAGCTTCTGCGTGGTGCCTTACACGCGCGGCGAAGAAGTCAGCCGCCCGTGTGATGACGTCCTGTTCGAAGTCGCTCAGCTTGCCGCTCAGGGCGTGCGTGAAGTTAACCTGCTGGGGCAAAACGTCAACGCCTACCGCGGCGATTCCTTTGACGGTGGCATCTGCACGTTTGCAGAATTACTGCGTCTGGTGGCGGCCATCGACGGTATTGACCGCATCCGCTTTACCACCAGCCATCCGGTAGAATTTACTGACGATATTATCGAGGTCTATAAAGACACGCCTGAAGTGGTCAGTTTCCTGCATCTGCCTATTCAGAGCGGTTCTGATCGCATTCTGACTATGATGAAGCGCCCTCACACGGTGCTGGAATACAAATCGACTATCCGTAAATTGCGGGCTGCGCGTCCGGATATCCATTTCAGTTCTGACTTCATCATCGGCTTCCCGGGCGAATCCAACGATGATTTCGAACGCACTATGGATTTAATTGCACAGGTCAATTACGACGTCAGCTTCAGTTTTATCTACTCTCCACGCCCGGGAACACCTGCGGCAGACATGGTCGATGACGTCAGCATGGACGAGAAGAAACAGCGTCTGGCGCTGTTACAGGACCGGATCACGCAACAGGTAATGCGGTTTAGCCGCGCCACGCTGGGCACCGTTCAGCGCATTCTGGTGGAAGGGACGTCCCGTAAAGACATTATGGAACTGACCGGACGCACAGAATGCAACCGTGTGGTCAATTTTGAAGGTACGCCTGACATGATTGGCAAATTCGTGGATGTCGAAATTGTCGATGTCTATGCCAACTCCCTGCGTGGCGTAGTCATCCGCACAGAAGAACAAATGGCGCTGCGTCTGCACGAGTCACCACAATCTGTTATTGCCCGCACACGCAAAGAAAATGAATTGGGCGTTGGGCTCTATCAGCCGTAAATCATTGAAGCGAAGAATGACAGAACCTACAGGGCGCTCCGGCGTCCTGTTTCTTTTGAGAATTCAGACGCAACACCGGCTTCCAGGGGTTAATTTTCCAGGAAAGGCCGCATATCCGGATGCAGGTTCATGTAACTGCCTGCAAGCCGCAGCATATTTTGCCAAGGGCATGTATTATTAACTCAGGTATGGTTGACGGCTGAAAGCAGTTTACGGCCGTATGTCTCACTGAACGTACCCTGAAGTATGCAGGGTAAACTGGTCCAGAGTGGCCCAAAGGA
Organism: Rahnella sp. BCC 1045; assembly: GCF_019049615.1. Lineage (NCBI taxonomy): Bacteria > Pseudomonadati > Pseudomonadota > Gammaproteobacteria > Enterobacterales > Yersiniaceae > Rahnella > Rahnella sp. BCC 1045. Next base: position 16,847 of record NZ_JAFMOZ010000102.1, read on the forward strand.
TAAGTTTGAACGTTGTAACACAAGAGATTTTACTGGAGCCCGAAGACAATCAGCGTCTGCTGAGCCTGTGCGGGCCGTTTGATGACAATATCAAACAACTGGAACGCCGGTTGGGCGTTGAAATCAACCGTCGTGATAACGCATTTAAGCTTGTTGGAAAGAGCCTGCCGGTTGCGGCAGCCGCTGATATTCTGCGCGACTTATACGTAGACACCGCGCCGCTGCGTGGCGAGATTCAGGATATCGACCCTGAAAAAATCCATCTGGCGATTAAAGAAAGCCGCGTTCTTGAGCAAACGGCTGAAAGCGTGCCTGATTTTGGCAAAGCGGTCATCATCAAAACCAAGCGTGGCGTGATCAAACCGCGAACTAAGAATCAGGCGCAGTACGTTGCCAATATTCTGGATCACGACGTCACGTTTGGTATCGGCCCTGCCGGTACGGGTAAAACCTATCTGGCCGTTGCCGCTGCCGTTGATGCGCTGGAACGTCAGGAAGTACGCCGTATTCTGCTGACGCGCCCTGCCGTTGAAGCCGGTGAAAAGCTGGGCTTCCTGCCGGGTGACCTGAGTCAGAAGGTTGATCCGTATCTGCGCCCGCTGTATGACGCGCTGTTCGAAATGCTGGGCTTTGAGAAGGTTGAAAAACTGATTGAGCGCAACGTTATTGAAGTGGCTCCTCTGGCGTATATGCGCGGGCGTACGCTCAATGACGCCTTCATTATTCTCGATGAAAGCCAGAATACTTCCATTGAACAGATGAAGATGTTCCTGACCCGTATTGGTTTTAACTCCAAAGCGGTGATCACCGGTGACGTCACGCAAATCGACTTGCCGCGCCATCAGAAATCAGGCCTGCGCCACGCCATTGAAGTATTGTCTTCGGTTGAAGAACTGAGCTTTAACTTCTTCCACAGCGAGGACGTCGTTCGTCATCCTGTTGTCGCACGAATTGTTGTAGCTTACGAAGCGTGGGAAGAAGAAGACCAGAAACGTCGTGATGCGATTGCCGCAGAGCGTAAACATGAACATCAAAACAGCGCATCCCAGCAGGTTAGTCAATGAACACGGTAATCCTCGATCTACAAATTGCTTGTGAAGAAAACGCAGGCTTACCGTCTGAAAATGACTTTCAAAAATGGCTGGAGGCGGTTCTTCCGCAGTTTCAGGAAGAATCGGAAGTAACGATCCGTCTGGTCGATATTCCCGAAAGCCATGAACTGAATATGACGTATCGTGGCATGGATAAACCGACCAACGTGTTATCCTTCCCGTTCGAAGCTCCTCCGGGCATGGAAATGCCACTGCTCGGCGACCTGATTATTTGTCGTCAGGTGGTTGAGAAGGAAGCCAAAGAGCAGGAAAAAGAACTTTGGGCTCACTGGGCACATATGGTGATTCACGGCAGTTTGCATTTGCTGGGCTATGACCATATCGTTGACGAAGAAGCCGAAGAAATGGAATCAATTGAAACTGAAATCATGCTGGATCTGGGTTATCCGGATCCTTATATTTCAGAGAAAGAAGACGACTGAATTTATCAGTAAACTTGCGCAGCGCCTGCCCGGTGAAGGTTTTTCATCCGCAGGCGTTTCGCCTAATTTTCACTAACACGAGTAAAACAAACCAAACGCCATGAGCGATGACCATTCACAAAATAGTGACAGCCCCAGTCCCAAGAAGGGCTTCTTTTCCCTTATCCTTAACCAGCTCTTTCACGGTGAACCCAAAAACCGTGGCGATTTGGTTGAGCTGATCCGTGACTCAGAACAAAACGATCTGATCGACCCCGATACCCGTGACATGCTGGAAGGCGTGATGGATATCGCCGAGCAGCGCGTCCGGGACATCATGATCCCACGTTCTCAGATGATCACGCTAAAACGCAATCAGCCGCTGGAAGAGTGTCTCGATGTCATCATCGAATCCGCACACTCCCGCTTCCCGGTGATCAGCGAAGATAAGGATCACATTGAAGGCATCCTGATGGCCAAAGACTTGCTGCCGTTTATGCGCACAGAGTCCGAGCCATTCAGCATTGATAAAGTGCTGAGAACCGCCGTGGTGGTTCCCGAAAGCAAACGTGTTGACCGCATGCTGAAGGAGTTCCGCTCCCAGCGTTACCATATGGCGATTGTTGTCGATGAATTCGGCGGCGTATCAGGCCTGGTCACTATCGAAGATATTCTCGAACTGATTGTCGGCGAGATCGACGATGAGTATGACGAAGCAGAAGATCTGGATATCCGTCAACTTAGCCGCCATACCTACACCGTCCGCGCGCTGGCACCGATTGAAGATTTTAACGAAGTCTTCCAGACCCATTACAGTGACGACGAAGTCGATACGATTGGCGGTCTGGTGATGCAGTCCTTCGGCCATTTGCCTGCACGAGGCGAAAGCATTGAAATTGACGGTTACCTGTTCAAGGTTGCGATGGCCGACAGCCGCCGTATTATTCAGGTTCACGTAAAAATACCGGACGACGCGCCGCAACCGATACTGGAAGAATAATTACTCCATGGCAATTGCCTCTTTATACCAACGCCAGCGGGTTCGCGCCCTGCTGGCGCTCTTATTCGGTGCCTGTGGCACGCTCGCTTTTTCCCCCTATGATTTCTGGCCTGCAGCAATCGTCTCGCTCTGCGGTCTGCTGGCATTAACGCTGGATCGCCGTCCGGCGCAATCCGCGTGGATAGGTTTCTGCTGGGGATTTGGCCTGTTTGGAACAGGCGTCAACTGGGTTTACGTCAGTATCGCCACCTTTGGCGGCATGCCGGAAGCCATCAACCTGTTCCTGGTGATTTTGCTGGCGGCTTATTTGTCGCTGTACACCATGCTGTTTGCCGGTATTTTCAGCAAATTCTGGCCAAAAACCACCTGGTGGAAACTGGCAATTGCCGCGCCGGCGCTGTGGCAAGTTACTGAATTTCTTCGCGGTTGGGTGCTGACCGGCTTTCCGTGGCTTGAATTCGGTTACAGCCAGATCAATGGACCGCTGAAAGGCCTTGCGCCAATCACCGGTGTGAACGGCATTACGCTGTTACTGACTTCCCTGAGCGGTCTGCTGGTGTATGCCATTTACCAGCACCGGAAAGCCCCGTGTATTGTTGCGCTGGCAATGTTGCTGCTGCCATGGCCGCTGCGCTATATCCACTGGTATCAGGAACAGCCTGATAAAGCTGTTGATGTTGCACTGGTTCAGGGCAATATTCCGCAGTCCATGAAATGGGATCCGAAGGCGCTGGAAAGCGCGCTGCAAACGTACCTGGATCTCAGCCGTCCCTATCTTGGCAAATCCAGCATGATCATCTGGCCGGAATCCGCGATTTCAGATATTGAGTCCGATCAGCAGGGTTTCCTGAGCATGGTGGATAATATTTACCGTTCTCACGGGACTCAACTGGTCACCGGGATTATCGATGCGCGCCGCAACGAAGAAGGCATGAAGGTTTACAACAGCGCCATTGTGCTGGGCGGTGAACAAACTTATCGTTACCCGGACGACAACCGTTTCAATAAACACCATCTGGTACCCTTTGGTGAATTTGTTCCTCTGGAAAGGCTGCTACGCCCTCTCGCGCCGTTCTTCGATTTGCCAATGTCGGGCCTGACCAGCGGCGATTATGTGCAGAAACCGTTGTTTGTCAGCGGACTCAATCTGACCACTGCCATTTGTTATGAAGTGGTCTTCGGTGAGCAGGTGCGTGACAACCTGCAGCCGGACACCAATTTCCTGCTGACCATTTCCAACGATGCCTGGTTCGGCCACTCGATTGGCCCGTGGCAGCATTTCCAGATGGCGCGTATGCGTTCGCTGGAATTAGGCCGCCCGTTGCTGCGCAGCACCAACAACGGTATTACCGCCGTAGTGAATGCTCAGGGCGATGTGACCGCCCAAATTCCGCAGTTTACCCGTCAGGTTCTGAACGTGAAGGTCACGCCGACAACCGGTATGACGCCGTATGCGCGCGTTGGCTGGTGGCCGGTGTGGATAGTAACGCTCATCATGGCTGTCGCGGCACTGTGGCTGGGTCGTCGCAAAAACTGAATTTTCGTATTTTCTCTTTAAATCAGGCGTCTTCGGGCGCCTGAACTGTTTTGTCGCATCTTCTTTTTAGCCCCCGTAATCTTTCCCCCCTTTTACCTGCTGCCGTTTGTTATAAACCCGGCATTAAGCGCTGATTATCTGACCGCTGATGAAGTTAAATCAGGTTTTCTGGCATGACTCTTGCTACATCTAATTGAAAGATATCTGATTAGTTACTTTTTATGACGTCATGCATCATTTTGGAACAAAAAGGCTATTCCTCATGCACCTTCTAAGTGCATAGCCCGTTAATTGCTTTTAATTGGTGCGTGTCTCGTCTCAAAAAAGAAACAATGTGGTTTCATAAAATTCACATTCAGTTATTTTCTAGCTTCATATGACGAGGCATTAGCACTTTCTGATCCGTGATTTGGATCCCTAATGACAGCAAGGAGTTGGACATGCAATTGCGCAAATTGGCGTTATCCGTAGTGTTGGCAAGCGTTGCCGTAAGCAGCTTTGCTCACGCAGAAGAACTGACCGGCACCCTGAAAAAAATCAAAGACAATGGCGTTATCGTGGTAGGTCACCGCGAATCCTCAGTGCCATTCTCTTACTACAATAACGAACAGAAAGTCGTAGGTTATTCACAGGACTATTCCGACGCCATCGTTGACGCGGTTAAGAAAAAACTGAACCTGCCAAACCTGCAGGTCAAAATGATGCCAATCACCTCGCAGAACCGTATTCCGTTGCTGCAAAACGGCACCTATGATTTTGAGTGTGGTTCTACCACCAACAACCTCGAGCGCCAGCAGCAAGCCGCTTTCTCCGACACCATCTTCGTTATCGGCACCCGTCTGTTAGTGAAGAAAGGGTCGGAGATTAAAGACTTCGCTGATCTGAAAGGCAAAACCGTTGTGGTGACTTCCGGGACAACCTCTGAAGTGCTGCTTAATAAACTGAACGAAGAGAAAAAACTGGATCTGCGCATCATCAGCGCGAAAGACCACGGTGACTCGTTCCGTACTCTGGAAACCGGTCGTGCCGTTGCCTTCATGATGGATGATGCCCTGTTAGCCGGTGAACGTGCGAAAGCCAAAAAACCAGACAACTGGGAAATCATCGGAACTCCACAGTCCAAAGAAGCATATGGCTGCATGATGCGTAAAGATGATGCCGATTTCAAAAAACTGGTCGATGACACCATCGTGAAAGCACAGACTTCCGGTGAGGCGACTAAGTGGTTTGAAACCTGGTTCAAAAAACCGATTCCTCCGAAGAATCTGAACATGAACTTTGAACTGTCTGACGACATGAAAGCCCTGTTCAAAGCGCCAAACGATAAAGCACTGTAAGAAATACCAGACAGACGGGTATAACCAAGAGAAGTGTAATTAAAGAATAAGGCTGGACCACCAGCCTGTGATGATGCAGACCGGATGCGGGGTGGTCGTTCCCCACCCCGCATATCCTCCCAGTCATTTTTCACGCGGACCACGTCATCACTCAGATGGGTAGTTCATTACCCGGTTTACGGAGTTTTTATGTCAATAGATTGGAACTGGGGCATATTTTTGCAACAAGCCCCCTTTGGGAATACCACCTACCTGGGCTGGATTTGGAATGGATTTCAGGTCACTGTCGCACTGTCGGTTTGCGCCTGGATTATCGCGTTCTTCGTCGGTTCACTTTTCGGGATACTGCGTACCGTTCCCAACCGGATCCTTTCCGGTATCGGCACCTGTTACGTTGAACTCTTCCGTAACGTGCCACTCATTGTGCAATTCTTTATCTGGTATCTGGTTGTGCCTGAACTGCTGCCCGAAAATATCGGTATGTGGTTTAAATCAGAGCTGGCGCCAAATGTGCAATTCTTCTCCTCGTCAGTAATCTGTCTCGGTCTGTTCACCGCTGCCCGCGTATGCGAGCAGGTGCGTGCGGCCATTCAGTCACTGCCAAGCGGCCAGCGTAATGCCGGTCTGGCAATGGGCCTGACGCTGCCTCAGACCTATCGTTATGTTCTGTTGCCAAACGCGTACCGCGTGATCGTGCCACCGATGACATCCGAAATGGTTAACCTGGTGAAAAACTCGGCTATCGCCTCCACCATCGGTTTGGTCGATATGGCAGCGCAAGCCGGCAAGCTGCTTGATTACTCCGCACATGCGTATGAATCATTTACTGCGATTACCGTTGCCTACGTCCTTATCAATGCCATCATCATGTTCCTGATGCATTTTGTAGAACGTAAAGTCCGCCTGCCGGGCAACATGGGGGGTAAATAAGAATGCATGAATTTGACTGGAGTTCTATCGGTCCCGGCCTGCCGTACTTGTGGCAGGGCATGGTCGTCACCCTGAAAATCACCTCGCTGGCGATTGTTGTCGGTATCCTCTGGGGTACGCTGCTGGCGGTCATGCGTTTATCGTCTTTCAAACCGGTCAGCTGGTTTGCCTCGGCTTATGTCAACCTGTTCCGCGCCGTGCCGCTGGTGATGGTGTTGTTGTGGTTCTATCTGATTGTGCCCGGCTTCCTGCAAAAAGTGCTCGGTTTATCCCCTAAAACGGATATCCGCCTGATTTCTGCGATGGTGGCGTTCGCCTTGTTTGAAGCAGCCTACTATTCCGAAATCATTCGCGCAGGGATTATCAGTATTGCCCGCGGGCAATCTTCCGCCGCGCTGGCGCTGGGCATGACCCAATGGCAGTCCATGCAACTGGTGATTTTGCCGCAGGCGTTCCGCGCGATGGTGCCGTTGTTACTGACGCAGGCGATTGTCTTATTCCAGGATACCTCCCTGGTGTATGTTCTGGGCCTCGCCGACTTCTTCCGCAGCGCATCCAATATCGGCGACCGTGACGGTACGCTGGTAGAGATGGTGCTGTTTGCAGGACTTATTTACTTTGTTATCAGCCTTTGTGCTTCCTTGCTGGTGCGTTATTTGAAGAAAAGGACCGTTTCATGATTTCACTGAAGAATGTTTCTAAATGGTACGGGCACTTTCAGGTGCTGACCGGGTGCAGCACCGAAGTTAAAAAAGGTGAAGTTGTGGTGGTTTGCGGGCCTTCAGGCTCAGGTAAATCGACGCTGATCAAAACCGTTAACGGACTGGAGCCGATTCAGAAAGGTGAGATCCTGGTTAACGGCACGCCGGTCAATGACAAAAAAACCAATCTGGCTCAGTTGCGCGCGAAAGTTGGCATGGTGTTCCAGCATTTTGAGCTGTTCCCGCATTTGTCGATCATCGATAACCTGACGCTTGCTCAGGTAAAAGTGCTGAAACGCGATAAAGCAGCTTCGAAAGAAAAAGGCCTGAAACTGCTGGATCGCGTGGGCTTATCTGCTCACGCCAACAAATTCCCCGGTCAGCTTTCCGGCGGGCAACAGCAGCGTGTCGCTATCGCCCGCGCATTATGTATGGATCCTATTGCCATGCTGTTTGATGAACCGACCTCAGCGCTTGATCCGGAAATGATCAACGAAGTGCTGGACGTAATGGTTGAGCTGGCAAACGAAGGCATGACAATGATGGTGGTCACCCACGAAATGGGCTTTGCACGTAAAGTGGCGAACCGCGTGATTTTCATGGATGAAGGTAAAATTGTTGAAGACCGTAATAAAGACGACTTCTTCAATAATCCGGAATCTGATCGTGCCCGCGATTTCCTGGCGAAAATTCTGCACTAAAACCTGAATTGTCTGCTTCCGGATCAGACCGGAAGCAGACAATTAAACATCACGGTTCAAACGGGCGACGGCTGAATTCGGTATTTCCACATTTAGGACATCGGCTCAGAATCTCTGGCGTGTATACCGCCAGATGGAAATGACAGTTTTCACAGACCAGATTCCCGAGTCCCACCACTTCCCCGCTGTGATAAATGCCGTGATGGCTGACGTCTTTAAACACTTCTTTCCATTCAAGCTGCGTTTTGTCGGTCATATCGGCCAGTTCTTTCCACAGGCTTTCTTTAATCACACGCAAAAATACGCTGTCAGTTCCGTCGTCTTCTGCCACCGCGCGCTGACTCTCGCCGTAACTGCGCGCGAACTCATGCAGATCGCGCCTGACGGCGGAGGTTAACTGTTCAATCTGAATTTCTGACAACTTGCCTTCATTTTGCAGACGGACACGGGCATCCTGCACCAGTGCGCTGATATCACGTTCGCCATTTTTTAACCGCTCAGTCAGCGAAGACACTAACTGGCGGTAAGATTGCGTAATATTGCTCATAACTTCCTCTCCTTGAACTGACATGACCGTTTGCCCGGCGGGAGCGTATTGTCTTTATTTTAGACGTAAATCCCTGATACGGCGCGCAGATTATCCCGGGCTGACTCGCAGATTATGAATAATGCGTCAGAAGAAGGCAGAAATCCCTGTTAGCCCTTCAGCGGGTGTTGTTGCACCCTCCGCTTATCGGCTATGCTATGCGGATCTTTTGATTAAAACTTTTTGAGCTACAGGCGTAGCTGTTTTCACTCACAGGACCACCGGCCGCCATGCAAGAGCAATACCGTCCAGAAGACATTGAGTCACACGTTCAGCTTCACTGGCAAGAGAAGCAAACCTTCAAAGTTACCGAACAGCCTGGTAAGGAGAAATATTATTGTCTCTCCATGTTGCCTTATCCGTCAGGTCGCCTCCACATGGGACACGTGCGCAACTACACCATTGGTGACGTGATTTCCCGTTATCAGCGTATGCTCGGCAAAAACGTTCTGCAGCCAATTGGCTGGGATGCTTTCGGCCTGCCTGCTGAAGGTGCTGCGGTAAAAAACAACACTGCGCCTGCGCCGTGGACTTACGAAAACATCGAATATATGAAGAACCAGCTGAAACTGCTGGGCTTCGGCTATGACTGGGATCGCGAAATCGCGACCTGCAAACCGGATTACTACCGTTGGGAACAATGGTTCTTCACCAAGCTGTACGAAAAAGGCATGGTTTATAAGAAGACTTCCGCAGTGAACTGGTGCCCGCATGATCTGACCGTTCTGGCGAACGAACAGGTTATCGACGGCTGCTGCTGGCGTTGTGATACCAAAGTAGAACGCAAAGAAATTCCACAATGGTTCATCAAAATCACCGATTACGCCGATCAGCTGCTTAACGATCTGGATACGCTGGAAAGCTGGCCTGAGCAGGTCAAAACCATGCAGCGTAACTGGATTGGCCGTTCCGAAGGCGTGGAAATCACTTTTGACGTGGCAGACAGCGACGAAAAAGTAACGGTGTACACTACCCGCCCTGACACCTTTATGGGTGCGACCTATGTGGCTGTCGCCGCAGGTCATCCGCTGGCGCAGCTGGGTGCGCAAAATAATCCTGCACTGAACGATTTCATCGACGAATGCCGTAACACCAAAGTTGCCGAAGCAGAAATGGCAACGATGGAGAAAAAAGGCATGGCAACCGGTCTGTTTGCTGTTCATCCGCTGTCTGGTGAAAAACTGCCAATCTGGGTCGCTAACTTCGTTCTGATGGAATACGGTACCGGCGCGGTCATGGCCGTTCCAGGTCACGACCAGCGTGACTGGGAATTCGCCACTAAATATAACCTGCAGATCAAACCGGTTATCCTGAACGTTGATGGCAGCCATCCTGAAGTCACCGCAGAAGCGATGACCGAGAAAGGTACGCTGTTTAATTCCGGCGAATTCGATGGTCTGAATCACGAAGAAGGCTTCAACGCTATTGCCGACAAACTGGTTGCTCAGGGTGTTGGTCAGCGAAAAGTTAACTACCGTCTGCGTGACTGGGGTGTTTCCCGTCAGCGTTACTGGGGTGCGCCAATCCCGATGATCACACTGGAAGACGGTACCGTTATTCCTACGCCAGAAGATCAACTGCCGGTTATCCTGCCGGAAGACGTCGTGATGGATGGGATCACCAGCCCGATCAAAGCCGATCCTGAGTGGGCGAAAACCACTGTGAATGGCATTCCTGGTCTGCGTGAAACCGACACCTTCGATACCTTCATGGAATCTTCCTGGTATTACGCGCGTTATACCTGCCCGCAATATGACGAAGGTATGCTGGATCCGGCTGCGGCCAATTACTGGCTGCCGGTTGATCAGTATGTCGGTGGTATCGAACACGCCATCATGCACCTGATGTATTTCCGCTTCTTCCACAAACTGATGCGTGACGCAGGTCTGGTTGATTCCGACGAACCGGCAAAACGCCTGCTGTGTCAGGGTATGGTGCTGGCTGACGCCTTCTACCACACCGGCAGCAACGGCGAACGTATCTGGGTTTCCCCGACAGATGCCACGGTTGAGCGTGACGAAAAAGGCCGTATTACTAAAGCGACCGATCCGCAAGGTCGCGAGCTGGTTTACGCCGGCATGAGCAAGATGTCCAAGTCCAAAAACAACGGCATCGACCCGCAGGTGATGGTAGACAAATACGGCGCAGACACCGTGCGTCTGTTTATGATGTTCGCTTCTCCGGCAGAAATGACGCTGGAATGGCAGGAATCTGGCGTTGAAGGCGCAAACCGCTTCCTGAAGCGCGTCTGGAAACTGGCCTACGAACATTCAGAAAAAGGCCTGACCGTTGCCCTTGATGCGGCTTCCCTGAACGAAGCGCAAAAAGATCTGCGTCGTGACCTGCATAAAACTATCGCCAAAGTCACCGACGATATTGGCCGTCGTCAGACCTTCAACACCGCAATCGCCGCGGTGATGGAGCTGATGAACAAGCTGGGCCGCGCACCTCAGGAAACTGAACAGGATCGCGCACTGCTGCAGGAAGCTCTGCTGGCCGTTGTCCGCATGCTTTATCCGTTTACTCCGCACGTTTGCTTCAGCCTCTGGCAGGCGCTGAACGGTGAAGGTGATGTGGATACCGCGCCGTGGCCAAAGGCTGATGAACAGGCCATGGTGGAAGATTCCAAACTGGTCGTTGTGCAGGTGAATGGTAAAGTACGTGCTAAAATCACCGTAGCCGCTGATGCTACCGAGCAACAAGTGCGCGAGCGTGCGGCAGAAGAACATTTGGTCGCAAAATATCTGGATGGGGTTACGGTCCGTAAAGTAATCTACGTCCCGGGCAAACTGCTTAACCTGGTTGTAGGTTGAGTCAAGGAGGATCTGTGCGACATCCTATAATGACGCTGCTGCTGGCCGCAGCAGTGCTGGTGACAGCAGGCTGTGGTTTCCACTTACGTGGAAAAACCAACGTTCCGGACGAGCTGAGAACCATCGTTCTGGACAGTGGTGACCCGTACGGTCCGTTGACGCGTGATATCCGATCTCAGTTGCGTCTGAGCAACGTGACCATCGTTGATGATCCAACCAAAGAACAGCGTAAGGGCATTCCTTCGCTGCGCATTGGTGCTGAATCGACGGGCAGAAGTACTGCGTCAATCTTCCAGGACGGTAAAACGGCTGAGTACCAGATGCAACTGGACGTCAATGCAACGGTCCTGATGCCGGGCAAAGACTTGTATCCGATCCATGTGAGAGTGTTCCGTTCCTTCTTTGACAACCCGTTAACCGCGCTGGCGAAAGATAACGAGCAGGACATTATTTTGGAAGAGATGCGCCAGCAGGCGGCTCAGCAGCTGATTCGTAAGTTACTGGCGGTTCATGCGTCAGAACTGCGCAAAGCCGATGAAGTGAATGGTCAGGTAGAAGTGATTTCAACCCGGTCATCTGCCAGCAAGTCGTATGATACCTCTGAAGTATCGACCCCGGCTCCGGCCAGCACTTCCGCAAAATGATCCGAATTTACCCGGAACAACTTGCCGCGCAGCTCCGTGAGGGGCTGCGCGCCTGTTATCTGCTATGTGGTAACGATCCTCTGCTTTTGCAGGAGAGTCAGGACAGTATCCGTAAAACGGCTCAGCTTTCTGATTTTCAGGAACACTACACTTTTGCCCTCGACACCCACACCGAATGGGAGTCAATTTTCAGTATCTGTCAGGCGCTGAGCCTGTTCGCCAGCCGTCAGACCCTGATGCTGATCCTGCCTGATAATGGCCCGACTGCGCCGATGGCAGAACAATTACTCAAGCTGACTACCCTTTTGCATGACGACATCTTACTGTTGCTGCGCGGAACCAAACTGACCAAAGCGCAGGAAAACAGCGCATGGTTTAAAGCGCTGAGTGATAAAGGCGTGTTTGTCAGCTGTCAGACGCCGGAACAGGCGCAGCTTCCCCGCTGGGTCACCCGCCGCGCTCAGGCGTTATCGCTTGAACTGGATGAACCGGCAAACCAGCTTTTATGTTATTGCTATGAAGGCAATCTGCTGGCGTTAGCTCAGTCCCTCGAGCGGCTTTCCCTGCTTTATCCTGACGGAAAACTCACGCTGCCACGCGTTGAAACGGCCGTCAACGACGCCGCGCACTTTACGCCCTATCACTGGCTCGACGCACTGCTGGCAGGTAAAAGCAAACGTGCCTGGCACATCTTGCGTCAGCTACAGCAGGAAGACAGCGAACCGGTTATTTTGCTGCGAACCGTGCAACGCGAACTTCTGATGCTGCTTAACCTGAAGCGTAAAATGGATTCGACGCCATTGCGCACGCTCTTTGATCAGCAAAAGGTCTGGCAAAACCGCCGGACACTGGTGACGCAGGCATTACAACGTTTATCACTCGAACATCTGACGCAGGCTGTCCGTTTGCTGACTCAAATGGAAATCACCCTGAAACAGGATTATGGTCAGTCTGTCTGGTCAGAACTGGAAAGCCTCTCCATGTTATTGTGTGGAAAACCCCTGCCTGTTGATTACGTGGGTTCGGGTTCGTATTGAAGCAGGACACAAGTATGTCACTCACCACCTCACATTCTTCCTCACGCCCGGCACCCTTACTGGCTTTCTTCGGCGGAACCTTCGACCCGATTCATTACGGGCACCTGAAGCCCGTGACCAACCTGGCCGGACAGGCCGGATTTGATCAGGTCATTTTGTTGCCTAACAACGTGCCGCCTCATCGCCCGCAACCGGAAGCCAGCTCGCAACAGCGTCTGTACATGGTTGAACTGGCCGTTGCGGGTAACCCGTTGTTTTCCGTGGACTCACGTGAGCTGAATGTCGATACGCCGTCCTACACCATTGAGACACTTGCAACGTTACGTAAAGAACATGGCGATGATTGCCCGCTGGCGTTTATCATTGGCCAGGATTCATTGCTGACCTTGCACAAGTGGCACCGCTGGGAATCGCTGCTCGATTTTTGTCATCTGGTGGTGATGGCGCGTCCGGGATATCAGGAACAGCTCGATACGCCGGCGCTCCAGCGCTGGTACGACGCACACCGGGTGGTCGATGCGGAGAAACTCAAACAGAAACCCGCCGGATTCATTTATCAGGCCAATACACCGCTGATAGATATTTCAGCAACGGAAATCCGTGAACGGCGTCATGCGGGGCTTGATTGCTCAGATTTGCTGCCATCTGCCGTTGAGCGCTATATAGAATCACAGGGCTTGTACCGCGAGTAGCTAACGCGTGGTATACTGCGCCGCTTAATTTCGGCTCTCGATAACGCTGCGTGATTAACCAATACAATGTATTGATTGTTAAACGTTTTCAGTTGTTTTCCTGATAACCGCTATGTGTATCCATCATGAGACAGGCCTTTGCTTCGGTGATTCACCGGCGGCTGTCTTGTGAGGTCAATTGTTTCAAACATCCCCAGGGGGAACCTTTGCAAGGTAAAGCGCTCCAAGATTTTGTTGTCGATAAAGTCGACGACCTGAAAGCACAAGACATCATTGCCATTGATGTTAAAGGTAAATCCAGTATTACTGATTGCATGATTATTTGTACCGGTACATCCAGCCGCCATGTAGTGGCTATCGCCGGACATCTGGTTGAAGAAGTGAAAGCGGCCGGTATGGACGCGATGGGCGTGAAAGGCATCAACGAAGCCGACTGGGTTGTTGTCGATCTGGGCGAAGTCATCGTTCACGTCATGCAGGAAGAAAGCCGTCAGCTTTATGAGCTCGAGAAACTCTGGGGTTAATGCGTGAAACTGCAACTTGTCGCCGTCGGCACAAAAATGCCTGACTGGGTACAAACCGGTTTTAACGATTACCTGCACCGTTTTCCGAAAGATATGCCGTTTGAACTGACTGAAGTTCCGGCAGGGAAACGCGGTAAGAACGCTGATATCAAACGCATTCTTGAAAAAGAAGGCGAACAGATGCTGGCTGCTGTCGGTAAAGGTAATCGCATTGTGACCCTGGATATTCCGGGCACACCGTGGGAAACCCCGCAACTGGCACAACAACTGGAACGCTGGAAACAGGACGGACGAAATGTCAGCCTGTTAATCGGCGGCCCGGAAGGGTTGGCACCGGCCTGTAAAGCCGCAGCGGAACAGAGCTGGTCGCTCTCTCCGTTGACACTTCCTCACCCGCTGGTTCGGGTTCTGGTCGCGGAAAGCCTTTACCGCGCCTGGAGTATTACCACTAATCATCCATACCACCGCGAATAACGGGTGGTGAATGTCAGCAACATGAATTAAGTAGTGGGATGAAAATAGATCGTAACCCTTTTCGCGACTATACGGCTGAATCAGCCCTCTTTGTGCGCCGTGCACTGGTGGCGTTCATCGGCATTCTGCTACTTAGTGGTATCCTGGCTTTCAATTTGTATAACCTGCAGATTGTCCGTTTTCAGGATTATCAGACCCGTTCCAATGATAACCGTATCAAGCTGGTGCCGATTGCGCCAAGCCGCGGCATTATCTATGACCGCAACGGAACCCCGCTGGCGTTAAACCGCACTATTTATCAGCTCGAACTTGTGCCCGAAAAAGTCGATGATCTTCAGGCCACGCTCGAAGGGCTGAAACCTATCGTCGATTTAACCCCGGACGATATCGAGAACTTCAAAAAAGAGCGCCAGCGTTCGCGACGCTTTACGTCTATCGCAGTGAAAACGGCACTGACCGAAGTTCAGGTCGCGCGTTTCTCCGTGAACCAGTTCCATTTCCCCGGCGTTGAAGTCAAAGGCTATCAGCGCCGCTATTACCCATATGGCTCAGCCCTCACGCATGTTATCGGCTACGTTTCGAAAATTAACGATCGTGACGTTGAGCGTCTGGATAAAGACGGCATTCTGGCAAACTACGCCGCAACGCACGATATTGGCAAACTCGGCATAGAACGCTTTTACGAAGACACGCTTCACGGCAAAACCGGCTATGAAGAAGTGGAAGTTAACAACCGTGGCCGCGTGATCCGTCAGTTGCATGAGGAGCCGCCTCAGGCCGGGAAAGATATTTATCTGACCATCGACCTGCCGCTTCAACAATATATTGAAGTCCTGCTGACCGGCAGCCGCGCCGCCGTGGTGGTCACTGATCCGCGTGATGGTGCAATTCGCGCGCTGGTGTCTAACCCAAGCTATGATCCGAATTTGTTCGTCGACGGGATTTCCAGCAAAGACTACAGTTCGTTGTTAAACGATCCGAACAAACCACTGATCAACCGTACCACGCAAGGCGTTTACCCGCCGGCGTCAACCGTGAAACCGTATATTTCCGTGTCAGCGCTGACGACCGGTGTGATCAACAAAAACACCTCTCTGTTTGACCCCGGCTGGTGGCAGTTACCCGGCTCAGACAAGCGCTATCGTGACTGGAAACACTGGGGTCATGGCCGCCTGAATGTGACCAAAGCCCTTGAGGAATCCGCGGATACCTTCTTCTATCAGGTTGCGTACGACATGGGGATTGACCGTCTTTCTGAATGGATGGGGAAATTCGGCTATGGTCAGTACAGCGGTATCGACTTATCCGAAGAGCGCAGCGGCAATATGCCAAACCGCGACTGGAAATTTAAACGCTTTAAAAAACCGTGGTATCAGGGTGACACTATTCCTGTCGGTATAGGCCAGGGTTACTGGACCGCAACGCCGGTGCAAATCATGAAAGCAATGACCACGCTGATTAATGACGGCAATGTCAAAACGCCGCACCTGTTGCTGAGCACGAAAGTGGATGGCAAGCAGGTGCCGTATCAGCAGCAGGAAACCACGCAGATTGGCGATATCCATTCCGGCTATTGGGAAATTGCGAAAGACGGGATGTATGGTGTTGCCAACCGTCCGAACGGCACGGCCCGTAAATATTTCGCCGATGCGCCTTACAAAGCGGCCGCAAAATCCGGGACAGCACAAGTTTACGGTTTGAAAGCCAATGAAATCTATAATGCGCATAAGATTGCTGAACATCTGCGTGACCACAAACTGATGACCTCTTTCGCGCCGTATGACAAACCAACCGTCGCCGTTGCTGTAGTGCTGGAAAACGGTGGTGCAGGCCCGGCGGTAGGGACAATTTCGCGGCAGATACTCGACCATATTTTACTGGGCGATAACACGACACAACTGCCGGCTGACGCACCCGCGCCACCGGGAACTGAAGGTGATTAACCGGCAATGACTGAGAACCAACAAAAAAGATCATTGTGGTCGAAAATGCACATCGACCTGACCATGTTGCTGATCATACTTGCGCTGCTGACGTACAGTGCGTTCGTGATGTGGAGCGCCAGCGGTCAGGACATGGGCATGATGGAACGTAAAATCGGCCAGATCCTGATGGGTCTGGTGATTATGCTGGTGATGGCACAAATCCCCCCGCGCGTTTATGAAAGCTGGGCACCTTATCTCTATATATTCTGCGTTTTTCTGCTGGTGCTGGTCGATGCGTTTGGCAGTATCAGTAAAGGCGCGCAACGCTGGCTGGATTTAGGGATTATCAAATTTCAGCCGTCAGAGCTGGCGAAAATAGCCGTTCCGCTGATGGTCGCCCGCTTTATCAACCGCGACGTTTGCCCGCCGTCGTTGAAAAATACGGCGATTGCGCTGGCGCTGATTTTCATCCCTACCCTGCTGGTTGCTGCGCAGCCTGATCTGGGGACGTCAATTCTGATTGCCGCATCCGGCCTGTTTGTCCTGTTCCTGTCGGGCATGAGCTGGAAACTGATTGCGGTCGCCGCCATTCTGGTCGCCGCCTTTATTCCAATATTGTGGTTCTTCCTGATGCACGATTATCAGCGAGACCGCGTCATGATGCTGCTTGATCCGGAGAGCGATCCGCTCGGGGCGGGCTATCATATTATTCAGTCGAAGATTGCGATTGGCTCCGGCGGTCTCTCCGGCAAAGGCTGGTTGCACGGAACGCAATCACAGCTGGAATTTTTGCCAGAGCGTCATACCGACTTTATCTTTGCCGTACTGGCCGAAGAACTGGGCCTTATCGGCGTGCTGGTTCTGCTCGGGCTTTACCTGTGCCTTATCATGCGCGGGCTGGTGATCGCGGCCAATGCACAGACCACATTTGGGCGCGTAATGTCCGGTGGTTTGATGTTGATTCTGTTCGTTTATGTGTTTGTTAACATCGGTATGGTCAGTGGTATTGTCCCGGTAGTTGGGGTACCTTTGCCTCTGGTCAGCTATGGCGGGTCGGCACTCATCGTGCTAATGGCAGGGTTTGGTATCGTCATGTCGATACATACTCATCGAAAAATGTTGTCAAAAAATTTATAGAGGTGAGCAATGCGTAAGGAGTGGCTTGGAGCTGTCATTATCGGTTTGCTGTTAAGTGGCTGCGCCACTGATGATACTCAGCAACAACAACCGGCACCGCAACAAGCCTACAACGGCCCTGTGGTGGAAATCGGCGGGGCTGATCCGCGTTACGAACCTTATAATCAGGGCACGATGCAGGATTATACCGTCAACGGTAAAACCTATAAAATCGTCAAAGATCCGTCAAACTTCTCACAAGTCGGTCAGGCAGCCTGGTACGGTCAGGAAAACGGCGGCAATACCACGGCAATTGGTGAAGAATTCGACCCGACAGCCATGACGGCGGCGCATCCTACCCTGCCAATTCCAAGCTATGTGCGCGTTACCAATATGGCAACCGGACGTATGCTGGTGGTGCGTGTAAATGACCGCGGCCCGTATGTTCCGGGCAAAATTATTGATTTGTCTCAGGCTGCGGCAGATCGTCTGAACCTGACTAACAGCACCAAAGTCCGCGTTGATTTCATTAACGTTGCGCCGGACGGTACGATGTCTGGCCCGGGCACCATCGGTACCACTGTGGCCAAGCAATCCTATGCCCTGCCATCGCGCCCGAGCCTGGGTGCCAGCAGCATGGGAACGCCGACGCTATCCTCAGAACCGGTGAACACTTCTGATGTGCGCCCGATCAGCAACAGTACGCTGAGCAACCCGAACGCAGCACCGCTGACCAATGACGAAGACAGCAGCAACGCAAATGTGCCTGCTGCTACCACAATGTCCGGCAACAGCGGCGGTGGGGGTTTTCTGAGTGCGCCAACGCCATTGCGCGCGGGCGTACTTGAAGGCAGCGAACCTGTCGCGCCGGTGGTAACAGCCAGCGCAGCACCGGTTATCGCGGCCTCTGCCGCGCCGGTTGCCGCCGCACCAGCGCATACTACTGCCATTCCGAGTTCTGGTTATATGGTACAGGTCGGTGCGCTGAGTAATCCTCAGAACGCACAGTTATGGCAGAAAAGCCTGAGCCAGCGCTTCAACGTTCCGGGCAAAGTGCAGGCCAATGGCAGTACTTACCGCGTTCAGCTTGGGCCCTTCAGCACGCGCCAGCAGGCGGTTCAACTGCAACAGCGGCTCGCCAGCGAAGCCCAACAGCAATCTTTTGTCACTGCCAGCATGTAATACCCCTCCGGGGCTCAGGCCCCGGACTTATAAGTCCCTTTTCTTATAAGTAAAAGTCAGTAAGCGCCGGTAATCGAAGATGTCTGACTTATGACTCTTCTGCTATAGTGGCGCACGTTTATCACTTACCTCCACGGATGTTGTTGTCCCGATCATGAAACTTGTAAACACTTCACGTTTAGTCAAAAGCCTCGCATTTGGCACCGTTATCACTTTCAGTGCAGCGTCCGCCTATGCCGACGATGTTAATTTAAAAACAATGATCCCTGGCGTTCCGCAAATTGATGCAGAAGCCTACGTCCTGATCGACTACAACTCCGGCAAAGTTCTGGCGGAAATGAATGCTGATGCGCGCCGTGACCCCGCCAGCCTGACCAAAATGATGACCAGCTATGTCATCGGTCAGTCCATCAAAGCCGGCAAAATCTCTCCGACCGACATCGTCACCGTGGGGCCGGACGCCTGGGCAACCGGTAACCCGGTGTTCAAAGGTTCTTCCCTGATGTTCCTCAAACCCGGCGATCGCGTGCCAGTTTCTGAACTCAACCGCGGCATTATTCTGCAATCAGGCAACGATGCCTGTGTGGCAATGGCCGATCACGTCGCCGGAAGTCAGGATGCGTTCGTTGCCATCATGAACAACTACGTGAACGCGCTGGGCCTGAAAAACACCCATTTCGGTACCGTCCATGGTCTGGATGCCGCCGGTCAGTACAGTTCTGCTCGCGACATGGCGTTGATTGGTCAGGCGCTGATCCGCGATGTACCGGAAGAGTACGCAACCTATAAAGAAAAAGAATTCACCTTCAACAATATCCGCCAGATGAACCGTAACGGCTTGCTGTGGGATAACAGCCTGAACGTTGACGGCATCAAAACCGGCCATACCGATTCCGCGGGTTATAACCTGGTGGCATCCGCAACAGAAGGCCAGATGCGTCTGATTTCTGCTGTCATGGGCGGGCATACTTATAAAGGCCGTGAAGTTGAAAGTAAAAAACTGCTGACCTGGGGCTTCCGTTTCTTCGAAACTGTATCTCCGTTGAAAGCAGGTAAAGAATTCGCCTCTGAGCCAGTCTGGTTTGGTGATACCGATCGCGTTGCGCTGGGCGTTGAGAAAGATGCTTATCTGACCATCCCGCGTGGCCGCATGAAAGATTTGAAAGCCAGCTATGTGCTGAACACACCTGAACTGCACGCGCCATTGCAGAAAAATCAGGTCGTGGGTTCAATCAATTTCCAGCTTGATGGTAAAACCATTGATGAACGTCCGCTGGTCGTGATGAACGAAGTGAAAGAAGGCGGTTTCTTCGGCCGCATCGTCGATTATATCAAGCTGATGTTCCACCACTGGTTTGGCTAAGTTGTCCGCTTGAAAAAGTTTGCAACAATCCCCATATAATCGGTATAGATTATGGCTCCCGCTTCGGCGGGAGTTATACTTTCAGAGATAATACTTAATACGCTGGAGTGCACATGAAAACCAAACTGAACGAACTGCTCGAATTCCCTTGCTCCTTTACCTACAAAGTAATGGGCCTGGCACAACCCGAGCTGGTGGACCAGGTTGTGGAAGTCGTGCAACGCCATGCGCCTGGCGACTACAATCCTCAGGTAAAACCGAGCAGTAAAGGGAATTACCACTCCGTTTCAATTACGATCACCGCCACCCACATCGATCAGGTCGAAACCCTGTATTCTGAGTTGGGTAATATCGAAATTGTCCGCATGGTGCTGTAAGCCCTTTCTGACCGACCCGCGCGAGAGAAATTCTGTCGCGCGTTTCCCTCCTCCTACTGACGATAACTGCCGTGCAATCACATAATCCGCAAGAACGTATCGTACTGCGCCAGCTTGGCCTTCAGCCGTATGAGCCTGTCTCTCTGGCCATGCACCATTTCACTGAGCACCGGAACGCCGACTCGCTGGACGAAATCTGGCTGGTTCAGCATCCGCGCGTCTTCACTCAGGGTCAGGCAGGAAAGGCAGAGCATGTTTTAATGCCCGGCGATATTCCGGTGATCCAAAGCGATCGCGGCGGTCAGGTCACCTATCACGGACCGGGCCAGCAGGTGATGTATGTGATGGTCGATTTGAAACGGAAAAAACTGGGCGTCCGTCAGTTAGTCACGGCTATCGAACAAACCGTAGTGGATACGCTGGCGCACTTTTCTATCGATGCCTACCCGCGTGCCGATGCGCCCGGCGTTTATGTCGATGGCAAAAAGATTTGTTCCCTCGGCCTGCGCATTCGAAAAGGATGTTCATTGCACGGTCTGGCATTGAATATTGATATGGATCTCGAGCCGTTTCACCGGATTAATCCGTGCGGGTATGCAGGTCTGGAAATGACGCAGGCCAGCCTGGAAAAACCGGGACTGACCGTTGACCAGGTTATGCCGGTTCTGGTGAAATCCTTTAATCATCGTCTTGATTATCAGCAAGTTGATTATCTGCCCTGGCAAATTGAGCAGTACGCGACTTCGCCGCTCTGATTCCTGTGCTTTACCATCAGACTTATCAACGTGTTAGCAGTTTTACTTCGCATTCTGGTTTACTATCACCCGCTGAACTTCTTAGCATTTTATCGCTTACGGATAAGCATACTTCCCGGCTAATAACCGGGACAGTCCTTCACACTGCCGGGAAATATTTATGGATGATAACGATATTAGTGCCAGCCTGAATAAGCTTCATAACCTTGATCTCAATTTGCTCACCGTTTTCGAAGCGGTATATCTGCATAAAGGCATTGTTCACGCCGCTAAAGCGCTGAACCTGACGCCGTCTTCAGTCAGCCAGTCCATTCAGAAATTACGCAATACCTTTCCCGATCCGCTGTTTATCCGTAACGGACAAGGTATCAGCCCGACGGCGTATGCCATTAATTTGCATCAGCACATCAGTCAGGGTTTGAGCTCGATTCTCACCGGTCTGGACTTTACGCACGATAACGACAAATCCCGCGTACTGACCATCAGTTGTTACCCGTATGTCGCACTACAAACGTTTCCGCTCATCCTCAAAGAGCTGATGAAAATCAACAGCAACTACACGCTGAAACACCTGCCGCTCAGCGATCCGGAAGATACGCTGATCCAACATCGTGCGGATCTAGTGATTGATACCAGCCCGCTGTTTAACAAGTCACTGAAAGGCATCCGGCTGATGTCAGATACCGCGGTATTTGTGTGCAGAAAGAATCACCCGACGCTGGATAAAACCATTACGCTCCAACAGGCTCTGGCCATGCCGCAGACCACCGTGGTGACAAACGCCAGCGATCTCAAGCGTATACAATTTGAAATCAGCGGTTTCCTGCCAGATCGCCCTATAGTGTTTACCAGTTATAACGCAATAAACTCTCTCTCGATGGTTTCCAACACCGATTTGCTGGGGATATTGCCGAGAAAAATGGTCGAACTGCTGCAAAAAAGTTTTCCGGTCAATATCCTCGAATCGGATATTCCAGCGGTGTCATTTGATATCATCATGTATTACAACAAAACGGCAAAAAGCGATAAAACGCTGAGCATGATTATTGATGCGATCAAACTGGCTTTCTCACAGGATGAATCGCTGACGTCTTCCGGCTGAATTTTCGGAATCGGCGAAAATATTTACACACCATTAACACCAGAAGAAGATAACGAGAGTCTCACTTAAAAAATCATATATATC
>NZ_JAFMOZ010000101.1:0-38729 GCF_019049615.1 Rahnella sp. BCC 1045
TGTAAATACACAGGAAAAATAACGTTTTCAAAAATCCGAGAATTAATTCTTTTTTGAATCTTTTTTAAATAGAACTTTGGTTCATAAACAGTTCTATCTTTTCCTTTCGAATTAATTAAAAATTCGGTGTAGGATTCTTCTGCTTTATTAGCAATATTATTTAACATATGCTCAGTAGTTCCAAGCGTTGTAGCCAGCGCTTTAACTGATGCTATAGGTTTATGTGGGTAATAAGGTTTATCCATATGAAACTCCCATTTACGTAAAAGACGTAAATGGGTTAGGAGTAAATTAAGGTGCTTTGTAACCTTTGAAATATAACCATGCGGCTATACACAGATAAAGCAACTTAACCCAAGGCTTTAATCCCTCTAACAAGGTAATTAATTTCCTGTAAATGCTCGGATCGACTTGCGTATTCACCCCACCACTTTCTGTTGCAAGTGGGGTAGAGCCCTTCTTAAAATCGAATGCTAACTTGAGGTTAAAACTAAAACATCTTTTCATGATTGAAATTCCTGAAGTATGCCGAAATTGGCATGCCAGACCGGAAATTCATCTGAGGTAAAATATATCGATCCTTGCAACTCCTAACCCCGTACGCCAGACAATTGTCGGCTAATAATACGGATAATTTGAAGCGAAAAGCTGCTTCATCGTAACACGTACTATAGCCCCGCATGACCGGTCTTGATCCCATAGGGATCGCCTTACGGCATCGTTACCCAGAATAACCATTAGCATTTTAAAGAGCGGCAACAGGCGAGATTCACCTGTAATGTTGCGGTTTGATATTAGTCCTATTGAAATATGGAAAACAACTATTTTTTTCATTAATTTAATGACAATAGAAATAATTACAAACTTAATTATTATAATTTTGATATATGTTTAGTGATTTCGATCTGGATGAGATCAATATCTTCCGCGTCCAGCCCTAACAGCGGACGCGCCGGATACTGCATTTCTTTTGCACGGACAGACGGACGATCCCGCAGCCCGTACTGATGCACCTTCGCCATGCGCTGCACCTGGCCGGTGAATTCCACCACGGCGTCGTCTGCGGTGCCTTTGGCCTTCATGTATTTTGCCGTGCGCAGTTTGGCGAACATTTCCCGCTTAATGCGGCCTTTCTTTGCCCGCAAAGGCTGCGGGCGGCGGGGCGTGAAGGGTTTACCGCCGGGTGTAACCTGCTGCTTAATACGCTGCTGCTGATGTTTTCGCAGACGCTTCGCAATGGTTGCCGCCATCGCCTTACGGCTTTGCGGTGACAGCGCGGCAATCAGCCCCGCTAGGCGGCTATCAAACGCTGACAGCTCACTCATTCCACTGACTCACTAACTCGCCGTGCAGGTACAGTTCACGCGGCCTTTCCACCGGCTCCGGCAACGGTGGTTCCGGAAAATGCTCCACGTACAGACCGGCATCAACTTGTTTGACGATCACGCGCTCGGTGAGCTGCACATCAATCGCGATATCGTAGGAGCCATCATCTAACATATCGGCCTTGAATTTAAAGCCGGTCTGCTGCTTTTCCGGTGTCGCCATGATGTCCGGCTGGTTCTCCCGCAGCCAGGCCAGAATTGGGACAATGATCAGATCGCAGTCCTGGGCAAAGTTGGTGATCAGCAGCTCGGTCTGATACTGGTATTCAAACGACAGCGAGCTGGCTAACGTGGAAACGATTCGCCCGTTATCCACAAACATCCGCAGGGTGTCGGGGCTGGTTTGCAGCACCGGTACGGCGTCAGTCAGGGCTTTTCGCAGCTGTGCGGGTTTTAACACGGTGTTCCTCCTGGCATTGTTTGACCGCTTCCACCTGGAGGCCGCAGGCGGTCAGCGCGGCCTCCAGGTTTCTGACGTCACTGCTTAAATCGCCGTTAGTGGCCGGTGCGCTTGCCGGTATCGGGCAGCTCGTGACCGCCGGACAGCCAACGTAAATAATCTGCGGCGCTGGCAAAGGCGGGGCGTTGGTGCATCCGGCTAATGCCATCAGGCAGAATAGCTGCATACCAATCGCGCATTTCCTGATTTTCATTCAGTAACCTTTGAAGATGAATTTCACGATCCCGCGCTAACTGCCCCGCTTGTGAGAGCTGTGCGCGCAGGCTTTGTTCCTGGCGTTCGCGCCTCAGTGCATCATCGCTCAGGCGGTTAATGGCGTTGTCTCGGCTTTTAATACCAGCGGACAGCGTGCCGATAATGCGCTGCGCCTGGTCTGCTTTTTCAGTCAGGCCGCCGATACGCCAGGTTTGCAGCCCCGCCAGCGCGCAGGCTGCCAGCAGTAACAAAATTAAAATGCGCATCAGACACCCCGCAGGCAGTAGGCCAGCTCATTCGCGCGGCGGCGTTCCAGACCGGTGACGCGGACACCGTTCACAAACACCCAGCTCGGCAACTGCTCGCAGGCGTCCCGCCATTGCCCTTTGTTGATAAAAAACGCCAGCGTGGATTTACAGGCCGCCGTCACGCCGACGTTAAATGCAAAGGACACCACGGCGTCATACACCGGTTGCGGCATGGCAACCGGCATACAGCGCGCAATGCCTTTCTCCACCCGCATCACGTCTTCCACCAGGTTAACGGCGGCCTGCCGTTCGCTGATTTGCGTTTGCGGCTTCACGCCTGCGGTGTGCCCGATGCCGTTTGTCCAGACGCCCGCGCTGCACTGATAGGCGGACAGGCGGCAGCCCTCAAAATCAGCAATCAGTGCCAGACCGGCGGCGGAGGTTTTCAACGTCGGCGTTTGCGGCAGCAGCGCGGCAATCGCCAGAATGGCGGCGACGGTGCAGCGTCTAACGATTGATGGCTGCATTAATGTCCCCTCTGATGCCCATTGCTTTCAGCAGGCGGTAGGTTTTGCGCCGGTAGTACCAGTTCACCAGGAAGGTCGCGACGCCGACGGCGGCACCGACTAAAAAGGCAATATCCTGATAAGACATCCCACCCAGCCAGGCCAGAAACACGGCAATGCAATAACAGATAAACGAGGTGATGCGCTCCATGGTCATCAGTCCCAAAGTGAGACGGTTTCACTGACTGCGGCCTGGGTAATATCCGGCAGCTCCACCGCGTAGCCATGGGGCAGAATTGCCCCCTGTGCGGCTAAGCCAACGTTAGCCGCGTAAACGTGTTCAACGACCGATTCCGTGCGCCCGTAGTACCGCCAGCAGAGCGAATCGACGGTGTCGCCCTGTTCGGCATAGACTTTCATCAGAGCAGCCCGATGATGCAGTGAGACACACCGGCGACGTCGCTGATTGCATTGCGTCCGTCCCGCCATAAATCATCAACGGTGCTTTCCACGATCTCGGCTTTTTTGCTGCCCTGGTCCGTGGTGTCGTTATTCGGGTAACGCTCCGCCAGGAAGGCCGCCGCGATAGACGCCACGGCGCGCTGATAGGCGCAGACCTTCACGCTTTCATCGTCAATCTGATCTGCCGGTACATCAGCCAGGCATTTAAATCCCTGGGCAATCTGTGCATCGCGAAAGCTGAACAGCTCGGCGTTCACTTCGGTCATGGCAAACTTTGCGGCGGTGCGCAGCCTTTTCGCCGTGACGGTGCCCTCCAGGCGCAGCGTGTCACGCAGTTCAACCGGATCCACATCAGGCCAAAAGTGCGTATTTTTAATCGCGGGTTCCGTCGCGGCGTCCGGCTTTGGTGCAGGTACAACAAGGGACATAGTGACCTCTGAATGGGGGGCGGTGGACGCCAGCGTCGAACAAGGTCAAAGACCGGTCTCGGCTGGCGTGCCGCCCTGCGCGGGGCGCATTCTTTTAGCTGCCGGATGCCTTTTTAATGGCAGACTCCAGGCGCTCAATGTCTTTTTTAACGCCTGATTTGCCGTCGAGAATTAAGGCACTTTTCAGACGCGCCAGGGCTAACGTGTCCTTGCCGCCGTCGCGGTAGAGATAGCCGATAATTTTGTGCAACTGGGCACGGACTTTATCGGGCATATCCTCAGCGTCAGTCAGTTCCAGCACTTCCAGCATCAGCTCAACGCTGACCGGTTCACCCGCGGTGCGGGCACGTACAGCCTGGTCGATCACTTCCTCCGTGAAAGCGCAGCCAGCGGTGCGGGTGCCAAACGGCATCGCGAGCCGGTGTTTAAAGGCGTAGCGGGCAATGTTCAGCGCTCCGGCAATATCACCGGCGTCAATACGCCAGATCATGACGGTCATCAGGATGGCATCCTGTGCGCCGTTCCCTTCGGCGAGTACGCCCGACACCCACGGGGCGTATTCCGGCAACAGCTTGCGTTTTAACGCCGCCTTGTCCTGGAAGGACTGGATCTTTTGCAGTGCCTGTTTATCCGCATTGAGCTTCTGCATTTGCAGTTCGTAGCCGGTGGCATGGGTCAGCTGACAGGCGGCCTGCTGTGCGGCGATGATGGCTGACTGTCGCAACATGTGACGACGGCAAGGGCTAATCATGACGTCCCCCTTTATTCCGCTGATTCAGGCTCGGTGGTTTTGAAGGTGCCGAGCTGGATGTTTTCGACCAGGCAGCCGCCGCGGTAATCTTCCACTACGAAATCCTCATTAATGGATTCGTAGTTTTCGATACGGTCACGCTTTGGCACTTCTTCAATGTGACGGCGGTGCGTGCCGTCCTGCCAGTAAATGGACAGGTTATCCAGGCGGGTGATCATGAAGGCATTGGCAGGGAAGCCAGGTACGCGTACCGCCGGTAGGTTACCGATGCGCTTCTGGCTGATAATCATATCCGCCGCCAGGCTTTCGGTGTTTTCCTGCGCCTTGTTCACCAGCGGGAAATACTTGTCAGCCAGCAGCTGACGACCACAGATCACCACCAGGCCGGTATCATCCTGATAAATCGGGTCAACCATGTTGTTGGTGGCATCCATCACCAGCGCGTCCAGGTTCTCAAAGTCGCCACCGGCACCGACGCGCACGGTCGCGGAAATCACGGCGTCGTCCTCGCCGAGGATTTTGCTCATTACGCGCTCCGGCGCGTTGTTGCGGTACTTTTGCAGCCAGCCCACGTTCACGTCCTGAAGCAGCGGGTTTTTGGTGCGGTTTGACGTTGCCGCACGCTCAACGCCGTTAAAGCCGATGGTGATGCGATCCAAAGCCTGGCGTTTCACGATGGCGTCACGTAAACGCGCCTGGAAATCCTGATAGCGCGCCCAGAGATCAAGCGTGGCGTAACGGAAATGGAAATCGTAGTTCGTCTGGCGGCACTCATAGCCCTCTGCGGTCAGGGTATTAAAATCAGCCGTCTGGCGTTCACCGGTGCCGCTGGTGTCTGCCGTGCTGGCAATGGAGCCGGACACGCCGACGCCGACCTTTTCCCCCTTCATTTCATCCACCGGAATGATGTTAATCATCTGGAGGAAGGCGGAAGATTCCTGCACGCGGGTCATCAGCGTCTGCGTCACCGACGGCTCCACGCTGAATTTTTTATCCAGGTCGCCGGTGTCCACCGAGTTCAGCTCGGCAATGCGGGACAGGTAGGCGTTAAATTGAAAGCGGGTTGTTTGTTTCATGCTTTTTTTCCAAATTTGTTTACGGGTTAATAGCGAGTTACGTGCTTAGCAGTCGGTGAAATTGGCTGCGTCACCCTTGCCGCCGCCGCTTGAGACGGGGCGCTGCGTGTAGGTCTGCGGCGCGGATTTCTCCAGCTTGCCTTTGAGCGTGCTGAACTGTTCGCGGTCATCTTTCGCCGATTTCTCCAGCGCGTTCAGGCGCTGTGTCATGGTGTTTTCCAGCGCGGACAGCTTTTCATCCGTGTCTTTCATGCCGGTTTCAACGTGCGCAACCACCACTTCCACCGCGTCGTGGACGTCTTTAAAACGGGCATCATCTGAGGTGGATTTGCTGGAAAGCAGCTGTTTCACGCGGGAGAATAACGACGGGGCAGCCGGTGCTTCTTCCACAAATTCGAACGCCGTTTCTTCGGCAGCGGTAAAGAGATTTCCGGCGTCCTGTTTGCGGCCAGCCAGCGGGTTTTGTTGCGCCTTCGCGCTGAATTGCAGGTATTCGGTGCCGAGGCTGGCGGGGCTGTCGGTCACGGCCAGGCCGATCAGATAGGCTTTGCCGGTATCGGAAAACGAGGGATTCACTTCGATGGAGGTGTAAACCTTCTGGCGGGCTTTCACCATCGACATCAGTTCAGGCGTTGGATCGATATCGGCATACAGTGCCAGCTTTCCTTTGAGCGCGCCGTCAGCCACTTCTTCGGCATAGACGCCGGTGACATCGCCATACATACGGAAAGGACTATCAGGTAAGTAACCCTTGATATGTTCCATGTTGATGCGTGCGCCGTAGACCTTCGGGTCATAGGTTGCGGCCATCTGTTCAATCCAGGCGCGGGTGATTTCGCGCCCGTCGGTGGTTGCCCCTTCGGTACAGATACGAAAGCGCTTTGCTTTTGCTGCCATGTTTTGGACTCCGGTCGGTTGTGCTTCTGAGAAATCCAAGTTTCCAGACACACGCCCGACACCGCCAGCCGATGCGGGTTGATGCTCCATGGCACAACGTGGGCAGCAGGAAAATCAGCGTGCCGCTCGTTAACGTGGCAGTCATGAAAATGACAAACCCGACCATCATCAGCGACCCACGGCGACAGGCGGCACTGCTTTACTGGCAGGGTTTTTCTGTCCGCCAGATTGCGGAACTGCTGACCCAAAAAATACCGACGGTGCAGAGCTGGAAAAGCCGCGACGCCTGGGAGAACGTCGCCCCCATTTCCCGCGTGGAATCCAGCCTGGAAGCACGTCTGATCCAGCTCACGGCCAAAGACGTGAAAGGGAACGCGGATTACAAGGAAATGGAGGCGTTAGGCCGGTTGATGGAACGCCTGGCAAGGGTGAACCGCTACAGCCAGAGCGGGAACGAGGTGGATTTAAATCCGAACGTTGCCAACCGGAACAAGGGCGATCGCAAGAAGCCAACTAAGAATTTTTTCAGCGACGAAGCGCTGGAAAAACTGCAGGATATTTTCCTTGCCCAGTGCTTCCAGTATCAGCGTATCTGGTACGACGCGGGGCTTAAATACCGCATTCGCGACATCCTGAAATCCCGCCAGATTGGCGCAACGTTCTTCTTTGCGCGGGAGGCGTTATTGCGCGCCCTGGCAACCGGCCATAACCAGATTTTCCTGTCAGCCAGTAAAACCCAGGCTTACGTGTTTCGTGAATACATCATTCAGTTTGCCCGCCAGGTGGATGTCGAACTGACCGGTGACCCGATTGTGATCGGCAACAACGGCGCAAAGCTGATTTTCTTAGGCACCAACTCCAACACCGCCCAGAGCCATAACGGCGACCTGTACGTGGATGAAATCTTTTGGATCCCCAACTTCCAGAAGCTGCGCAAGGTCGCCAGCGGCATGGCGTCGCAGGAACATCTGCGCACCACCTATTTCTCCACCCCATCAGCGCTGACGCACGGCGCGTACCCGTTCTGGTCAGGCGAACTGTTCAACAAAGGAAGGGAAGATCGCAACGACAGGATTGAGCTGGATATCAGCCATCACGCCCTGGCGAAAGGCCAGCTTTGCGGCGATGGCCAGTGGCGGCAAATCGTCACTATTGAGGACGCGTT
Organism: Rahnella sp. BCC 1045; assembly: GCF_019049615.1. Taxonomy (NCBI): domain Bacteria; kingdom Pseudomonadati; phylum Pseudomonadota; class Gammaproteobacteria; order Enterobacterales; family Yersiniaceae; genus Rahnella; species Rahnella sp. BCC 1045. The sequence continues at coordinate 7,574 of NZ_JAFMOZ010000101.1, forward strand.
AGCCGGTGGCTGCAACCTGTTCAACATCAACACGCTGAAACAGGAAAACAGCGCGGAGGATTTCCGGAACCTGTTTATGTGCGAGTTTGTTGACGATCAGGCGTCCGTGTTCCCTTTCGCCGAGCTGCAACGCTGCATGGTGGAAAGTGCGGAGGAATGGGAGGATTTCAGCCCGTTCGCGACGCGCCCGTTTGGTTATCGCGCCGTCTGGATTGGTTACGACCCGTCACACACCGGCGACAGTGCAGGCTGCGCCGTCGTGGCTCCGCCGCTGGTCGATGGTGGCAAGTTCCGCGTACTCGAACGCCACCAGTGGAAAGGCATGGATTTTGCCGCCCAGGCGAAAAGTATTGAAGAACTCACAAAACGTTACTGCGTGGAGTACATCGGCGTGGACGCCACCGGCATCGGCCAGGGCGTTTTCCAGCTTGTCCGGCAGTTCTTCCCCGCCGCAATGGAAATCCGCTACAGCCCGGAAACCAAAACGAAAATGGTGCTGAAAGCAAAGGACACCATCACGTCCGGACGCCTGGAATACGATACCAACCACAAAGACATCACCTCATCATTCATGGCGATCCGAAAAACCATGACCGCCAGCGGCAGCCGTTCAACCTATGAGGCCAGCCGCAGCGAGGAAGCCAGCCACGCGGATGTCGCCTGGGCAATTATGCACGCACTGCTCAACGAACCGCTGACCGCCGCGAACGGCGGCCAAAGCCCTAACATTCTGGAGTTTTATTAACTATGAGTAAGCGCAAATTCCGCAAGGCGGCATCAACTACCGTCACAGCAACCGCACAGCCGACCGGCGGCGCGGAGGCGTTCAGCTTTGGCGACCCGACGCCGGTATTAGACCGCCGTGAAATCCTGGATTACATCGAATGCACGGGGAACGGTCAGTGGTATGAGCCGCCGGTCAGCTTTGACGGCCTGGCTCGCACGCTGCGGGCGGCGGTTCACCACAGCTCATCGCTGTACGTGAAACGTAATATTCTGGCCTCGACCTTTGTCCCGCACCCGCTGTTATCACAGCAGGAATTCAGCCGGTTTGCCCTGGATTATCTGGTATTCGGGAATGGTTTTTTAGAAGTTATCCGCAACCAGCTCGGCGACGCCGTGGTGATGAAAACCGTGCCCGCCAAATATGCGCGGCGCGGGGTCGAGGATGATACTTACTGGTTTGTGCAGCAGTGGAAAGATGCCCATCAGTTCGAAGCCGGTAGCGTGTTTCATCTGATCGAACCGGATATTAATCAGGAGCTGTATGGCCTGCCGGAATATCTCAGCGCGCTGAATTCCGCCTGGCTGAATGAGGCCGCCACGCTGTTCCGCCGCAAGTATTACCAGAACGGCGCGCACGCCGGATATATCCTGTACATGACCGACGCGGCACAAAGCAGCTCGGACATCGATCAGATGCGTAAAGCGATGCGGGACACAAAAGGGCTGGGCAACTTCCGGAATCTTTTCATGTACGCGCCGAACGGCAAGCCGGACGGGATCAAGATTCTGCCACTCAGTGAAGTTGCTACGAAAGACGATTTCTTCAATATTAAGAAAGCCAGCCAGAACGATTTGCTGTGCGCGCACCGCGTACCGCCGCAGATGATGGGGATCATTCCGGAGAATAGCGGTGGGTTTGGTGATTCGGTGAAGGCATCACAAGTGTTTGTGCGCAACGAACTGACGCCGTTGCAGGAGCGGTTTAAGGAGTTGAATGCGTGGTTTGGGGAGGATGTGATCAGTTTTACTTCTTACGAGCTTACCTCGGAAGAAGCCAGTAAAGCCCCTTGATATGGGGCTTAAACTACCTATTGTTACTATTCTTATAGTTCACTAAGAGCGAAAGGCAGAGGAATAAAAACTACTTATGTATGTCTAGCTTAAGCATCTATTCACGCGAGACAGGTGGTAATGCTAAAGGTAAATTATTTGCGCGTACTTTTCCATGCTTCCTACTTCTATATATAAGGGTTCCAAGTTTTGTATTGGTGATGTCGGTACCCAAATAGTTCTTACCTCATTTTGATATGAGTATTTAAAATGTTTGCAAAATAATATTTCGACATCCATTGGGTTACATGATAGAGGATCTAAATATTTCACCGGTGATGCAAAGCCTTTAAATCCAGTTGTTTTTTTTGAAACGGCTTTCATCATTTTTTGAAATAAAACTCGTGGGTGAGAAATAACAATGCAAGCATTTGCCTCGAAATCATCATACTCTCTAAATGTATATTTACTAGCAAAGCAATGAACATAGTAGTTAGTATTTGATTTAAGGTGAAATGTTACGTTTCCAAATGTTGGGATAACCTCACCGCTATTATCTTTAATAACTAAATTATCAGGCCTGCTACTTACGTAAAATGACAATTCATCATCACGCATCGCTTTGTTTAACGAAGGGTCACTATAGAATGATGCAGGGGCAACTCTAATCTCGCCCTTCTTGAACATAGGTTCTAGGTATTTTCTTGATCCGAACTTATATAAATATCCTTCCTTCAAGCCGCCAACTCGGTCTATTGCTATCTTAGAAGGTGGTATATCAGGATAAGTCGGTTTTACGATTGAAAAATCCTTCATGGAACCATCAGAAAATCCATTCGGGTAAGGGCCGTATCGCAGCACAAATTCTTCTAATACATGAGTCCATTTAATCATCCAAAATATACCTTCATTATTTAATTCATGAAGTCCGACCTGCCCTTTGGGAGTGAGGGTTGTCATATTTAACATGATGTCTTTGGCTCTAACCCGTAGTTCTAAATCAGATAGGTATTCCATATATCTATATAGACGATATTCATGTCTCCAAAATTCATGACGTCTCAAATTGTTGACCTCTGCATTAAGATGTTATTAAATGTGGTAATATGTCCAGAATATATGCTTAAATATTCTAATCTGTTATCTATTAGAGTTACGTTCGTTTATCTTTTTTGTGAATAATAAGGTCGTAGAGGGCAAGCAGTCTCCTGTAATTACTACTTTTCTTATCTGAAAAAGCCATTAAGTAGTCTTTAAGGCTCGGCAGTTCAATATTTTTCTCATAGGCATTAAAAAATATTATATTGTTTATCTTGGTTTGGCTTTTCCCGTATTTTTGATAGATTTCCTCTATAGAGTATGCATCTATACGGTGGGATTGAGGTAATTTCCGGTAAGCTGAAAGAAGGTTCTTTGACTGGTTTATTTTATTCTTGCCCATGCTTATCATTCCTGGGCATATTTTATCAAATCCGTAGGCAGGGATGTGTGTTCGTGAAGAAATAACCTGTTTATCTAAAAGCTCCACGAGTTCTTTATTGCTTGTATCAATAATGTCAAAGTAATTTTCCATCATTTCACTTAGGGTCTGGAAGTGATATTTGATAATTTTAACTGAGCCGACTGCTAATACCAGCTCATCGTTAGATAAAGTATCTAGATCACCAACTAGTTTCACTTTAATATCACCCCCTTCCTTTATCTTTCGAAATACATCCTCTACTCTACGAATATCCATTACGGAAACTGGTAATTTAAGTTCGGAGATGGATCTATAAATAGAAGAAAAATCATCGGTGATTACTTTGTTTATTTTGATGATTCCTATACCCTCAATGTCTATATCATGGGTGATGATGTCAAGTGTTTCTATATTTTCATGGCGCTCTATTAGTAGAAAGTTTTTACGAATTTCATCCGCAATTTGAGTATCTTTTGGGATGTATGAAAATATCGTTTTTAATACATTTTTTATATTTAAGTCACTGATGCTGTAACCAACAAAAATTATCGGATTGTGTATAAATAGTGATAGTAGTTGCGCGCGAATTAGTTCATTTTTGGTATTGAAATTATCATAGTCACTTTTTGTTATTATAATGCTGGACGGCTTGGATATGCAGCCATGTATTTTATATACAGAACCATAGGGATTACTTAAAAGAAGCTCATTTCCTATAACAGTTCGAAAGCCGAGTGTTCCTTCAATAAAATGGTCGTAATTGGTAGTTATTACAGATGCTATGTTTTTACTTGCGTTGCTTAAAAGAGGGATTTCATCATTAACAAAAATTGTGTTTTTTATATTGACTAACTTCGAAATAAATAACTTAAACCGACTAATGCCGTAATCTGTTTGCGCTAGTTCAAAGTATTCGTCATTTAACTCTTTAAACTTTCCATTTCTATCTTGTTTTAGGGATTCTTCAAAAACGACCTCAAGGTCCTCTGCAACAGAGGAATAGTCCACGCCGTAATCGTTGTGATTATGTTTTCTACGTAGATCGATAAATATCTCATTGTTTCCCGTTAACTCTATGTTGATTTTTTCAAGCAACGCGGGCCAGCTATACGCCCCATCAAGATACCTCATGCTGAATCCAGCACCAACGAAAAGAATAGGATGATTTTTATAGTTTGAAAAGAATTGGGTAATATCCATTTTCACCACCTGTAATAGAATCGTTAAATATAAAGAAAATGAGTAGAAATATTATGATCATTAGGAAACTCTTTTCTTTAATCAACAAACAGTTCGCATATAGTCCTTTGTCAATATTTTTCATGTAGTTCTGTGATCAGCGCGCTCGTCAGAATACACAGGACAGATCCCATTGTACCGTCCTCAAGCTAAGGTTTGATCATTCTAACTACAAGGTCAACTATTTCTGTTAAGGATTTAACGCAGAACTTCTGGTTGAATCAAAGTCAGTTAGCCATAAACATCGACATAGTTATTACCGATATGCAACTTTGCGCGCGCAATGTTACCCGCCTGCCCGCTTCTGACTTGGCTTACTGTTTTTAATGCAGGTCTCCGAACGCCGCAAAGCCTAGCCCATCCTTGGGTTAGGCTTTTTTTGATCCTTCCGAGATCATGCAAAAACATGCACGTACTGCATGCAGCGCTTACTCATAAATTTTACTAGGAATTCAGTGAATCTTTCCTGGGGTGTTTACATCAAAAACGACTTTCAGTAATTCCTCATTTGCTGCCGACACCAGTTCTGAAATCCATATAGCGACAATCTATCTCTCCGCTTTATCGCACTCAACGCGAGCAGAAAGCTTTGCAATCAATCCTATACGCTCCAGCAATACCACCGTCTGTAAATTTTCCATACCACCTCACAAATGCTGTTTATACATACAGTATATTAAATGAATTTGTGAGAATTCCATAAAAATCTACATGTTATTGTAAATTGAATGAATCTGGTGAATTTTGCGCCATGGTCAAATATTCTTTTGGTTCATCCTGGCAGAGAGTTCTGCGGCGCTTTCCTTCCTTTCACTATAGCGGTCTGAAAGATGCTCACTCTGGCTACGCAGCAGCACAGTGAATTTCATCATTTCCTCCATTACATCAACGATCCGATCATAATAAGGTGAAGGCCGCATGCGTCCAGAATCATCAAATTCTTGCCATGCCTTCGCTACTGAAGACTGATTAGGGATAGTGAACATACGCATCCACCGCCCTAATATTCGCATTTGGTTCAAAGCATTGAAAGACTGAGAACCGCCGCTGACTTGCATGATTGCAAGGGTTTTACCTTGAGACGGTCGAACCGCTCCTTGCGAAAGAGGGATCCAGTCTATTTGTGCTTTCATTATCGCCGTCATTGCCCCATGACGTTCCGGTGAACACCAAACCATACCTTCTGACCAGCGAACTAATTGACGCAGCTCTTGCACTTTTGGGTGTGTATCAGGTACATCTTCAGGCAAAGGCAGTCCTGACGGATTAAATACTTTTACTTCTGCCCCCATAGCCTCCAGCAATCGAGCTCCTTCCTCAGTAGCTAAACGGCTGTATGAACGTTCACGAACTGAACCGTAGAGCATTAGAATTCGCGGCGGGTGATCAATATCATTTCCTGACATGTCTTTGTTAGTTTTAGGAGGTTTGAACAATTCAGGAACAATATTCGGTAATGTTTTATCCTCCATGTAAACTATCTCCTTTAGTCACAAGATTCCCATTTTCATCAATTACTTTCTCTCCATCTTCTTTGGAAAATGCCCCTTTCTGTCGGTCGGGTAATATTTCTAATACAACCTCTGAAGGACGACATAACTTTGTTCCAATTGGAGAAACAACAATAGGCCGGTTAATTAATATCGGGTCAGACAACATTGCTTCAATCAACGCATCATCCGAAAAATCACCTTCATCCAACCCCCGAATTGTATAAGGCTCAACATTTTTTCGTAAAAGGGCTCGAGGTGTTATTCCCATGTCTGTGATCAGTTTCACCAGCTCATCACGAGATGGAGGGGTTTTGAGATACAAAATCACCGTCGGTTCAACACCACAATTGCGAATAAGCTCCAGTGTGTTACGCGACGTCCCACAAGCGGGATTATGATAAATGGTGATATTAGTCATAATTCACTCTTATTAAAAACAGGTGGCTTTACGCCAAATTTAAGGATAAGCGGATTACCAGAGCAACCAGCGTGACAAAGAGCACGGGCAGAGTCATGACAACACCGATACGGAAATAATACCCCCAGGTTATTTTGATATTTTTTTGTGCTAATACATGCAACCACAACAAAGTCGCAAGGCTACCAATAGGTGTAATTTTAGGACCAAGATCACTCCCTATAATATTAGCGTAAACCATGGCCTCTTTAATAATTCCCGTCGCCGTACTTCCTTCTATCGACAGTGCGCCAATAAGAACTGTCGGCATATTGTTCATTACTGATGACAATAAGGCTGTCAGGAAACCTGTCCCCAACGTAGCCGACCATAAACCGTGTACCGCGAATACGTTAAGAACATTGGATAAAATGTCCGTTAAACCTGCGTTACGAAGTCCATAAACAACCAGATACATGCCCAGTGAAAAGATTACGATTTGCCAAGGTGCATTTTTCAAGACTTTTCCTGCATCAATTGCATGCCCACGTCGCGCAACTATCCAAAGAATAAACGCGGCGACTGCTGCAACTGCGCTAACTGGCACGCCAAGTGGTTCAAGCGCAAAGAAACCAATCAAGAGAAGAACAAGAACAATCCAACCCATTTTGAATGTACGCACATCACGGATCGCATCACGGGGTATCTTCAGTTTAGTTATGTCATACGACGTTGGAATGTCTTTGCGGAAAAACCAGTGAAGCATTGCAAGTGTTGCAATAATGGCGGCGATATCAACGGGAACCATCACAGATGCATATTCATTGAACCCCAGATTGAAGAAGTCAGCTGAGACAATATTTACAAGGTTGGAAACGATAAGAGGCAAACTTGCAGTATCAGCTATAAACCCTGCCGCCATTACAAATGCTAATGTTGCCCCACGACTGAAACCCAAAGCTAAAAGCATGGCGATCACAATTGGGGTGAGTATGAGTGCGGCACCATCATTGGCGAACAATGCTGCTACGCTCGCACCTAACAAAATTATGTAGGTGAATAACCACCGCCCCTTTCCTTTACCCCAACGTGCAACATGCAAAGCAGCCCATTCAAAAAAACCTGATTCATCCAAAAGTAAGCTAATGATAATGACTGCGATGAATGTGGCCGTTGCGTTCCAAACTATTTGCCATACAACAGGGATATCGCTGATATGAACAACACCTGTGCCCAAAGATAACGCAGCACCCAGTACAGCACTCCAACCAATTCCTAAGCCACGCGGCTGCCAGATCACCAGTATCAATGTAAAAATAAAAATTACGCCTGCTAGCCACATAATGCAGTTTCCTTAATAAATATATATGATTTAGTGAATATGTTAAGGCAAATTTTTTTGATACTTATTGGCAGGCTGCTTTGCCATGCTCCAGGCGCTTTACAAGTTCGGTAACTTCAGAAAGCTGGCTGTTTACAGCCTGTGTCAGAATCGTAGCTGCCCAGACTGGCATCTGTGGAGATAGTCTGTAGTAGATCCATTTTCCTTCACGACGGTCTGAGATTAAACCCGCTTCGCGGAGCATTGCCAGATGGCGTGAGGTTTTTGGCTGCGATTCCATAATAGCTGCGGTGATATCACAAACGCACAATTCCCCGGTAGTTTGGAGCAAAAACATAATGCTCAATCGTGTTTCATCCGAGAGACATTTAAAAAGTTGAAGAGGTATAAGCTTGGCCATGAGTGCTCCTGATTTTATATTGGTGATGTTACAAGGATGGCTGGCAGAGTCAACAACACATTCGATAAATCGAATGTGTTGTTGTGCTATCAAGAGTCGAACTTTCCCCAATCTGGCAACGGTTCAAAACACATGACCTGATCATCAAAGCTGATTTTCGCTCCACGGCTCAACGCTTCCAGCTCCCAACGTTCAGCAGTAATGCTGTGTTTCATCAATTCGCGTTCAATTTCGGGCAGGCGGGCCCGTTCTTCTGTCGTCAATCTTGCAGAGGGTGCAATATCGCGCCCTTTCGTTGGGTCAAAACTCCGCTGCGCTTTGCTGACTCTCGGCGTTTCTTCCCGTATGCGTGCCACAATCGCCCTCACGGCGGCTGTGTCTGTCCAGTCAATTACCGGTTGGTTATCAGGAATGAACGTTGTAGCGGCGCGCCCAGCCTGGCTATCACGCCAATTTGTGGCCTGCTTCTTTCCACCTAACCCACAGTTATTGACAGGACTCCGAGGCGCGCCGGAGGCGCTTTTTACGGTCAAAACCTCAGAGTCAACGGCAGAAGCAACGATCCGCCATTGAGTGGTACGCGTTTCATATACATGTGATTCGCCGAGGTGGGGCGCGAAAATGCCCACAACTTTTTTCACTTCTTCATCGTAGGCGTTCAGCTCATTAGCAACGCGACGCGCTACGCGTACCGTCTGATCGTCACGCGGTACATTAGCGCCGCCCTGGGCAGTCATGTACGCCATAAAGTCACCGGCATCAGCAGCAGCGCGAACGGCTTCCACTTCTTCGTCAAAAGTTTCAGTCAGACTGATGGAACGAATGCGGCGGCACTCACGGTAGGAACCCATAGTAGGCAGGCCAATGGGATGAAATTGAGGAATGCGCCAGGTAGCAGCCCAGGCGGTAACAGCGGCAGCGGAATCGGTCAGCAGCTCACCAGTCTCGTGGTCGCGTTCACCTTCCAGTGCGTAACCGTCGATATTCTTCGCGATGTATTTGGCGATATAGCCTGCCGCGCCGCCGCGATTCAGGTGCTTACAGTCAAAGCGGTTCTTTGCTGCGCCGCGCTCGTCACCGTCTTCTTTCATGGCGTATTTGCGCATGATATCGATCACCGGCTGACGCATGGCGGGCTTGGTGAATAACATCATGTGCCAGTGTGGCGTTGCGTCGTGGTGCGGCTCTACAACACGCATCCCATAAACCGACAGGCCACTGTCTTTGAACGCAGTGCGCATTTTGCTCCAGATCCCGCAAAGATAACGCTGTGCATCTTTAGGTGTGTAGGCCTCTTTGTCCCAGGAATGATTTCGCTGAACGCGCTTGTTATCACCCTTACCAACCATGCGGGTCGGGTGAAATTTAGAAGGGGTGGTGATGGTCAGAAACATCCCGACGTCACCATTCGCGGCAGCATATTTTTCGGTGCCGGCGATAGTGCTCATCAGCTCCATGCGACGGATTTCAGGGTTTGAAATACTCGCCATGACCTTATCGATCAAACTGATACGCTCGCCGGTTTCGACATTCTCCAGGTCACGGCTTTTTAGATAGTCCAGATTCGACAGTCGGCGGGAACGAACTTCACGGATAGCCTGCTTACTGGCATAGGGAGACGCGTCACGGTTAACCTTGCCGATTGCGATCAGCAATGACTCACGCCAGCGGGTACGCTGGCCTTTCAACTGACTTAACCACCAATCGGGATTTACCAGCCGAGACATGCCAGCGATGGCAGACGTTGCATCAAGCTTGCCTTTAGTGAATTTTGTCCAATACATAGGGCTGACGTTGAAGGCACGAGACATTCCTGCAATATCACGATACAGAGCGCACTGCGTATCAGAGTGAAGAAGTACCGCGTAATCTCCACCATGTTCAGCCAACAGCTGATCGCAACGGTCTTCATAAATGGCCTTCAATTGTCCTGCAATATTCTGTGTGAAACGACGTAGCGGTTTGTCGCTCATGCCTGGTAACTGGTGATAAACATCGGCCTCTGAGATGAATTTCATGGTGGCATTGATATTCATTGCATGGGCTTTATTAACTGCATCGACACGCGGAAGGATGCTGCGGCCAAGGGTATAAACCAGATATTTATTTGCTGCGTGAATGCCCTGAGTTTTGAGCAGGTACTTATGGCGGCCAGTGAAAATTTCTTGCAGGTCTTTAGAGAGGTTTTTTACTTTGATTAAAACAGCTTGCCCCTGATCGTATTCATCACGGGTAAGCGGTCTCGGCTTTTCTTGGGGGACGATTGGGGCTAGGGGTTTATTCCAGGGGAACGCCCAAACATCGGGCGTTTCAGTCTGAGAAGTAAAGCGATTGTTCTGCATTACAAACCGTCTTTGATATCAATGATCAGATAGCCAGCATTGATGCCAGCCAGAATGAGCAATGCCATCGAGAACAAAATCATTTACTGTCTCGGTAATGCTTAGCGTTTAGCTCACTGATTTCCTTGCAATAGATACATAGCTCAACGCCAGGCAGAGCTGAGCGGCGTTCTTCAGGAATAGGGCGTTCACAGTCGAGGCAATACATGGAGGAAACGCCCGTAGTGCTTATGCGGGAAGCTTGAATTTGTGACTCTAAGATCAGGTCCGCCCGTTCTTGGGCAGCATCAATAACATCAGCCATTAATGAAATTCTCCCGCTTCGTTTTGGATGCGGGTAGCCTCAACGCGTAAAGCTTCGGCGGCTTCAGTGCCGGTCATTGCCTGCTTGACGATGAAACATGCGATAGCCTCAAGACGTGCAGCGAATACGGCTGCACGATTTAAACGTTCGTCAGAACGAGCTTCATTTATCATTTCTTCCATTATCCAATCCTGTTTTTAGGCAAAAGAATGCCCGGCGGGTTGAACGCCAATTAAATTTCAGATGTATTAATGTTCTATGTTGAGAACTGAGTCGGTTTGACTAATAAAGGCCGGAAGCGCGTTACCAAACCCAATGAGTGAGTTAAGTGCTTCAATCACCTTTATTCTTTCACTGTGTGCCAATTCAAAGAAACGCATATTGATATGACGACTTTTCAATCCAGCATGGAAGCAGATCAATTTGCGCATGGTCGGCGTACTTTCATCAAACGTTTCCTGCGCAATATTTTTCTGGCTGGTCAGCATTTTTCGGATCCCGATAATATGCTGAAAACAGGCCTCTCTTTTTTCCTTCGGGATACTTTCCGAATAGCTCAATGTTTGCGATTGCATAGACACCTCAGCCAAAGAAGCGTTTGTAGAAGGGCTTCCGGCTCGAACCGGTTGAATACATTTGCGGTTGAGCTGGATTCCAGCGTTTACCACCTGGGAGCTCAATCCAGCCATGTCCAAAACTGCGGGAAGGGCTTTGTCTTTTCAGCAGTGGTGCAACTGAGATAACCATTTCACCTCCTTAACGTGGCTCGCCCAAACCCAGCCACATTAGCCAGCCGTCGCGAATCTCTTTTGGACGCTTTTCAAACGCCAACTTCATACCTGCGTTCCAGGCAGGGAGATAAACCCAGTTTTCTGCACGTGCTGTAGGATTTTCAGGGTTACGCATTTCGACAATTGGGAGCTTGCCAGCTTCAATCATCGACTTAACTGCTACCGGAGTTTTACCGATTGATTTGGCAAATTCCGTATAAGTCATAACGTCCGACACACTTACGATTTGTTTACTCATTTGGTAACCTCTCTCATGGTGCTACTAAATGCTTACAGAGGCTTATAAGTGCTTCCATAAGATATTTAATTACTCTGTTCGTATAATTGTTATCTGAGAGGATATTCATGTCAATAGACAATGCTGAAAAGATTAAGCTCATGAGAGAATCTGAGAGATTAAATCGTAGGCAATTGAGCGACTTAACAGGTGTTCCGTATAGCTCGCTTTCCGCTTATGAAAATGGAACGAAGGAAATAAGTTTAGTTGCGGCTAAAAAACTATTGAGTTTCGATTCGTTTAAGAAATACACAATGTGGTTTATGACTGATCAAATTGCACCAGAAGCCGGACAGATCGCGCCGGTTCTCGCACACTTTGGGCAGGGCGAAACAACGTCGTCCCACTCCGACAAAAAGACTGGTTAACGCTACATTTCGATTTTTTACGTTTTATAGAATCACAGAGTCTTTGCAGTACCCACGATTCCGGAGGGCTTCAATATGTCGATTAAGAAGCTCGATGATGGTCGTTATGAAGTGGACATCAGACCGCAGGGGCGCAACGGAAAGCGCTTCCGGCGTAGGTTCGACAAGAAACATGAAGCAGCCGCCTACGAAAAATATGTAGCGGTGAATTATCACGACAAAGAATGGCTATCTAAACCGGCAGACAAACGGCCATTATCCGAGTTGATAGAACTGTGGTGGCTCTATCACGGGCAGAACGTGAAACACGGCAAGCTAGACAAAGCCAAACTGGAATTCATCTGCAACCTGATGGATGACCCGTGTTCTTTCCAAATCGATAGCCTGGCTATTACAAAATTTAAGTCATTAAGATTGGCGAAGGGCGTTAAGGCAACGACGGTAAACCGCAATTTGATGTTGCTGAGTGGTCTGTTTACTTACCTGAACGAAGCAGGTTTATTCCACGCTGAAAATCCGTTGCATGGCGTAACGTTGCTAAAAGGGCAGCTATCATCCATGACTTTTATGTCTGCTGATGAAATTGAGAAGTTGCTGTCTGTTTTGGAAGGGGACAATAAGCGGATTGCGATCCTGAGTTTGAGCACTGGTGGCCGTTGGGGAGAAATAAGCAGTTTGAAGGTGGAGAATGTCATTAATAACCGAGTGACTTTTCTCAACACCAAAAACGGCAAACCCAGAACAGTCCCGATCTCAGATGAGGTATGTAAGGCAGTCAAAAATCAGAAGTCTGGATTACTTTTTCCTAATGCCGATTATTTGACCTTCCGGCTGCTATTGAAATCGGTGAAGCCAGACTTACCGAAAGGGCAATCATTGCATGTGCTGCGACATACGTTTGCGACACATTTCATGATGAACGGCGGGAACATAATCACCCTGCAAAGAATTCTCGGACACGCGAATATTAACCAGACAATGGTCTATGCTCACTTTGCTCCGGACTTCCTGCAGGACGCGATTTTCTTCAATCCACTGAGGGGAAAAGCGGGGCTGGAGTGTCCACATAGTGTCCACACCTAAGCATCTTTATAGGGCTTGTAGCTGCTTACACCGCATATAACTCATTGATTTATAGTGATCGCGTTATAAGTGCAGGAAAAATAAATGATAAAAAAGGCACATTTTTGTGCCTTTTGTTTTTTAATTTTCTGTAGAGTGGGGCGGCTTGTTATTGCGGGTTGCCGTTCAGTAAGGCGGAGACGCCCTGACGGTAGCGCTGTTCCAGCGTTTCGCGGCTGGTGGCATCAACTTCGAGATTGCGCAGTCGTCCGTCCTGAATGCCGTAAACCCAGCCGTGCAGGGTGACTTTCTGGCCGCGTTTCCAGGCTGATTGCATTACGGTGGAGTGGCCGAGGTTGTAAACCTGTTCCACGACGTTCAGCTCACACAATTTATCGAGACGCTGATTTGGTGACAGTTCGCCCAACAGGGAGCTGTGTTTGTACCAGATGTCCCGGATATGCAATAACCAGTTATTAATCAAACCCAGTTCAGGGTTTTCAACCGCTGCCTGTACGCCACCGCAACCGTAGTGACCGCAAATGATGACGTGTTCCACTTCCAGTACGTCGATAGCATATTGCACAACGGACAGGCAGTTGAGATCAGTATGGATAACCAGATTGGCGACGTTACGGTGAACAAACAGTTCGCCCGGTTCAAGCCCGGTCAATTGCTCAGCGGGAACACGACTGTCGGAGCAACCGATCCACAGAAAACGGGGTTTTTGAGATTGGGAAAGTCGTTCAAAGAAGCCAGGATCTTCGTCGATCATGGTCTTGGACCAGTTGGCATTATTACTGATGAGCTTTTCTATATCATTCATTGAGGTTAATAGCCTGTAACGAGCCAACAGCGATGGAGTAATATAGGGCAATGCTCCGTCTTTTAAAACCGATTCAACATCTCCTTTTACGCATTCCTACAACAGGGTTTTCACAACAAGGTACGCTTCCTTTATGAATTATGCATTGGAACTGGAAAAGTTAACCAAAACTTACGCCGGTGGTGTACAGGCTTTGCGCGGTATCGATCTGCGCGTCGAAGCCGGCGATTTTTATGCCCTGCTGGGGCCGAACGGTGCGGGTAAATCGACGACCATCGGCATCATCAGCTCACTGGTGAACAAAACTGCCGGTAAAGTTCAGGTGTTCGGTTACGACATCGACAAAGATATCGTCAACGCCAAGCGTCAGCTCGGGCTGGTGCCGCAGGAATTCAACTTCAATCCGTTTGAAACCGTGATGCAGGTTGTCGTCAACCAGGCCGGTTACTACGGCGTGCCGCGTCCGCTGGCGCTTCAACGTGCCGAAAAATATCTGACCCAACTGGATCTTTGGGGCAAGCGTAATGAGCGTTCCCGCATGCTTTCAGGTGGCATGAAGCGTCGTCTGATGATTGCCCGCGCGCTGATGCATGAACCGAAACTGCTGATCCTCGACGAACCGACCGCCGGGGTAGATATCGAACTACGTCGCTCGATGTGGGGCTTCCTGAAAGAGCTGAATGCACAGGGCACGACCATTATTCTGACCACGCATTATCTGGAAGAAGCCGAAATGCTGTGCCGCAATATCGGCATCATTCAGGGCGGTGAACTGGTGGAAAACACCAGCATGAAAGCGCTGTTGTCCAAGCTCAAATCCGAAACCTTCATTCTGGATTTAGGGGCGAAAAGCCCGCTGCCGGTACTTGAAGGCTACCGCAGCCAGCTGACAGATACGTCGACGCTGGAAGTTGAAGTCATGCGTGAACAAGGCCTGAATTCCCTGTTCAGCCAGCTGAGCAAGCAGGGCGTACAGGTATTAAGTATGCGTAACAAAGCTAACCGTCTGGAAGAGCTGTTTGTCACGCTGGTGAACGGCAGCGGGGAAAAGAAATAATGTCGCAACTGTATTGGGTAGCACTCAAAAGTATCTGGATGAAAGAGATCAACCGGTTTGGCCGGATCTGGATCCAAACGCTGGTTCCACCGGTGATCACCATGACACTTTATTTCATCATTTTCGGCAATCTGATCGGTTCGCAAATCGGCAGCATGCATGGTTTTACTTACATGCAGTTCATCGTGCCGGGCCTGATCATGATGGCGGTAATCACCAACTCTTACGCTAACGTGGCTTCGTCTTTCTTCAGCGCGAAATTCCAGCGCAATATTGAAGAGCTGCTGGTTGCACCGGTGCCAACGCACGTGGTGATCGCCGGTTATGTCGGCGGTGGCGTGGCGCGTGGGATTTGCGTGGGGATTCTGGTCACGGCGATTTCGTTGTTCTTCGTGCCGCTGGTGATCCATTCCTGGTGGGTGATTGCGCTGACACTGCTGCTGACCGCGATCCTGTTCTCGCTGGGCGGTTTGCTGAATGCGGTGTTTGCCACCACGTTTGATGATATCAGCCTGATCCCGACGTTCGTGCTGACTCCGCTGACGTATCTGGGCGGCGTGTTTTACTCGCTGTCGTTGCTGCCACCAATCTGGCAGGCGATTTCCAAGCTGAACCCGATCGTCTACATGATCAGCGGTTTCCGCTACGGATTCCTTGGCGTCAGTGACGTTCCGCTGATCTTCACGATGAGCGTGCTGGTGGCGTTTATCGCGGTATTTTATCTGCTGGCGTGGTATCTGATTGAACGCGGACGCGGTCTGAGAAGTTAATCCCCTTCATCTTTCGGGCCGCCTCTGCGTTGGCTGCCCTCGTGAACCCCGGTCACATACTTATGTATGCTCCCGGGGATTCACTCAATTGCCGCGTTACTCGGCAGAGCCTCGCCCCATAGGGGCCAGCGCAAGCGCTGTTCAAAAGGCTAAAGCCTTTTGTGATGCAACTCGAATGATTGGGGGGATTCAGATTTTTTATAATTCTTTATGTGTTGCTCAGAGAATCAAGCCACCTGAACCGGCACGGCTTTCGCGGTGCGTTTCAGCTGGTTCTCACCTTCAAAATAAGCCACTTTCGGTTTGTGCTGGCGGGCATCAGCGTCAGACATCTGCACGTAAGAGCAGATGATCAGCAGATCGCCGACACAGGCGCAGCGCGCCGCAGCGCCGTTAACCGAAATAATACGCGAACCGCGCTCTGCCGCGATGGCGTAAGTTGAGAAACGCTGACCGTTATCAACGTTATAAATATCAATCGCTTCGTATTCTAAAATGCCTGAAGCATCGAGAAAGTCCTGGTCGATGGCGCAGGAACCTTCGTAGTGCAAATCTGCCTGAGTCACGTGAACCCGGTGCAGTTTGCCTTGCAGCATAGTGCGGATCATCACATATACCTTACTTGCGTAAAAAATCAGGGAACCCACCGGGCGGAGATAATAAAATTCCGATATTTCCGGCGGCCAACATAGTTGCCGATTTGAGCTGCGCTGTCTACTGCGTCAGATCAACCTCTTGATTATCAATCAGCCGGGCTTTTCCTAACCATGCCGCCATCAGGATCACCGCAGAGGTGCTGTCGACGGACAATTCCTGCAAGGTTTTGGCATCACGAATAAACAACTCATCTGGCGTAAATCCGGCTTCACGCAGATGTTGCGCGGTTTCCTGCAACATCTCTTCAACGTGACGCTCGCCCTGGCTTAGACGCTCCGCCAGCGCGGTCATGATCTTGTTCAGCTGTGGCGCTATTTTACGCTCTTCCGGGGTCAGATAACCATTGCGCGAACTCAGTGCCAGACCGTCTTTGGCGCGGACAATCGGTACGCCAATAATTTCAATGTCGTAGCCCATGTCTTCAACCATCGTGCGCAGCAGCGCCAGTTGCTGGAAGTCTTTCTGGCCGAAACAGGCTACCTGCGGCTGCACCAGATTGAACAATTTGCTGACAATCGTCGATACACCACGGAAATGCCCCGGACGGCTCGCGCCTTCCAGAATGGTGGAAATCACCGGTACATCGACCTGCGTCTGCGTTGTCAGGCCTTTCGGATAAACCTCCGCCGGAGACGGAGCAAATACCAGATCCACGCCGCGCTTGTTCAGCTTTTCGCAGTCTTCCTGCAACGTGCGCGGATAACGTTCAAGATCATCCGCTCGCTCAAACTGCATCGGGTTGACGAAAATACTCACCACCACCACGTCGCCACGCGCTTTGGCTTCTTCCACCAGCGTCATATGGCCTTCGTGCAGGTTGCCCATTGTCGGCACCAGCGCGATGCGTTTGTTATTTTTACGAAAATCACGGATCTCGCGACGCAGCAGCGCCACGCTGTCAATTATCAGCACACTTCTTCTCCCGATTATTTAAAGGAATGCTCTTCGCCCGGATACACGCCCTGCGCGACCTGATCGACATACAAACGTACCGCGCTGCGGATATCGCCCGCTTCTGTGAGGAAGTCTTTGGCAAATTTTGGCGTATGGCCGCCGGTAATGCCGAACGCGTCATGCATCACCAGAATCTGTCCGTCGGTCACGTTACCGGCACCAATGCCGATCACCGGGATGCTCAGTTCTTCGGTCACGCGGCGCGCCAGTTCAACGGGTACACATTCCAGCACCAGCAGCTGCGCCCCGGCTTCTTCGAGCATCATCGCATCTTTGATGAGCTGGTTTGCGGCCACTTCGTCGCGCCCCTGCACTTTGTAACCACCAAAAATGTTCACGGATTGCGGCGTCAGCCCGAGATGGCCGCACACTGGCACGGCGCGCTCGGTCAGCATTTTAACTGTATCGCACAGCCAGCTGCCGCCTTCGAGTTTCACCATATTGCCGCCGGCACGCATCAGGATTGCCGCGCTTTCAAACGCCTGTTCCGGTGTGGCGTAACTCATGAACGGCAGGTCTGCCAGCAATAAAGCCTGAGGCGCGCCACGGCGCACGCAGCGCGTGTGGTAAGCAATTTCCTCAACCGTCACCGGCAGGGTGGAATCCTGCCCCTGAACGACCATGCCCAGTGAGTCACCGATCAGCATCACGCTGATACCCTGTTCGGCAAACAATTGCGCGAAACTGGCGTCATACGCGGTAATGGTCGCAAATTTGTGTTTTTCCTGCTTCCATTGGCGAAGCTGGCTCAGCGTTGTTGGTTTCATGAACACTTTCCTTTGAATAATTCATCGGATGAATATGATGCCAGTATTCTACTGTATGAGCCGAAATGCAGACAGCAAGATCAGCAACGGACTCTATGATTCAGGTCTTAAGAAGTGATTAAGAAGCTTCGCCTATAATGAAAAAAACGGAGGGAACCATGCGAATTCTATTGGTTGAAGACGACAAAATGATTGGCGACGGCATCAAAGCCGGGCTGACAAAACTGGGGTTTACGCTCGACTGGTTTACCGACGGGCTGACCGGTAAGGCCGCGCTCGACAGCGCGCCTTACGATGCGGTGATCCTCGATTTAAGCCTGCCAGGAATGGACGGCATGGAGCTGCTGCGTGAATGGCGCAAGGCCGGTCTCGACACGCCGGTACTCATCCTCACGGCGCGCGATGCGCTTGAACAGCGCGTCGGCGGATTGCAGGCCGGTGCGGATGATTATCTGTGTAAGCCGTTTGCGCTGGTGGAAGTGGCCGCGCGTTTACAGGCGCTGATCCGCCGCCGTCATGGCGTGGTTACGCCGAAAGTGACGCACGGCGCAGTGGAATTCGATCCGGCCGCCCGCAGCGTATCCCTCAACGGCGAAACCGTCACGCTCACGCCGCGTGAAGTTGCGGTGCTGGAACTGTTCCTCAATCACAAAGGCCGCGTACTGGCGCGCACCCTGATTCAGGAAAAACTGTACAACTGGGACGATGAAGTCAGCAGCAACGCGGTTGAAGTGCATATCCACCATCTTCGCAGCAAACTCGGCAAAAGCTTCATCCGCACCGTTCACGGCGTGGGATATACGCTGGGCGATGTTTCATCCGGGGAGAACGCGTGAAGGAGCTGAAAAACCTGAGTTTGCGCCTCCGGCTGATCCTGCTGTTTACCGTGCTGGCACTACTGACGTGGCTGATTGCCAGTGGCGTGGCGTGGCACCAGACCCGCAAACACATCAACGAAGTGTTTGATACCCAACAGATGTTGTTTGCCAAACGTCTGGCCGCTACCGGGCTGGGCGACCGGTTGAATATGCAAAAAGACGCCGAGCTGCCGGACACCAAAAAGATGGTACGAAAAGGCTCGCGCGGCCACACCGATGACGATGCGCTGACGTTTGCGATTTTCAATCAGCAGGGCGACATGCTGCTCAACGACGGCGAAAACGGCAAACGTATCCGCTTCGACGGCAACACGCAGGGCTTTAAAGATGACGAGATTAAAGGCGACCACGACGACTGGCGTATGGTCTGGCTGACGTCGCCGGACGGGCAATATCGCGTGGCCGTCGGGCAGGAATACGACTACCGCAATGATATGGCCTGGAGTTTAGTCAGCGGGCAACTGACGCCGTGGCTGGCTTCATTGCCGGTATTGCTGCTGGCGCTGATTGTGATGGTGACGCTGGAACTCCGCCCGCTACGCCGGGTGGCAGAGGGGCTGCGTCAGCGATCGCCGGAAGATGCCACGCCGATTGTCACAGACCGTCTGCCCGGTGAAGTCCTTCCGCTGGCAAACGCGCTGAATTCTCTGTTCGACCGTACCAGTGAAATGCTGGTCCGCGAACGCCGGTTTACTTCCGATGCCGCGCATGAATTACGCAGCCCGCTGGCGGCATTGCGCGTGCAAACCGAAGTGGTACAGCTGTCCGGTGACGACACTGAAATGCGTGAACATGCGCTGGAAAACCTGACCACCAGTATCGATCGCGCCACGCGGCTGGTGGATCAGCTGCTGACGCTTTCGCGGCTGGAAAGTTTTTCAGAACCTGAAGAACTGGAGATCATCGACTGGCCTTCGCTGCTGGCACAAAATCTGGCTGAGCAGGATTATCGCGCGCACAGCAAAGGCATCGAATTACGTTTTGAAGAGCAGGGAACGCCGCCGGAAATGCGCGGGCAATCTCTTCTCCTTTCGCTGATGGTGCGTAATCTGCTGGATAACGCGATTCGTTATTCTCCGGCGGGAACCACTGTGTCGGTCACGCTGAATGCGCAGGGATTAACGGTAGAAGATCAAGGGCCGGGGATCTCGGAAGAACATCTGGCGCGGCTGGGCGAACGCTTTTACCGGCCACCGGGTCAGGAGCAAACCGGCAGCGGTCTGGGTATTTCGATCGTACAGAGGATCGCACAGTTACATCACTTGCGGGTGGAGTACCAGAACAAAGCAGAAGGGGGATTACAGGTGCGGGTAAGTCACTGAGCGGCTTACCATTTTTTCAGGCCATTCCGCGGAACGCGATCCAATACGCTTTGCAACGTTTCGCCATCCGGGAACACCAGATCCGGTGCCAGATCCGCCAGCGGGTAAAGCATAAACTCGCGGTTTTTCATATGGTAATGCGGCACAGTCAGACGTTCAGTGTCGATCACCCGATCGCCATAACACAGCATATCCAGATCTAATGTCCGCGGACCCCAGCGTTCGGCTTTGCGGACACGTCCCTGATTTTGCTCGATGGCTTGCGTGCAATCGAGCAGCTCTTCCGGTGGTAACAACGTATCGAGCGACACTACGGCGTTCAGATAATCAGGCTGATCCTGTGGCCCCAGCGGTTTGCTGCGGTAAAACGGAGAGACAGCGACAAAACGGGTGCGCGGCAAATGTGCCAGCGCCTCCAGCGCGCAATTTACCTGGTCGAGAGGTCGTGAGAGATTGCTTCCCAGAGCCAGGTAAACGCGGATCATTGACCGCCGTCCTTGCGGGGAGCGCGTTTACGCGGACGACGTGTCCGTGCGCGGCGCGCAGGCGTTGCGTCGTCACCGAGCGTACCGAGCATGGCTTTCTGCGAGGCCGGTGTGGCTTCCTGGAATTCACCCCACCACTGCGCCAGACTTTGCAGTTCGCGATGCTGTTCAACTTCAGCGCGCAGAACCAGTAAATCGTAAGCGGCGCGGAACTTAGGATGTTCCATCAGCTTGTGCGCACGTTTGCCCTGACGGCGGGACAGACGCAGCTGCAATGCCCAGATGTCACGCACCAGCGTGGTAATACGTTTTGGAATTGCCAGCGTGCGACATTGTTCGTCGAGCACGTCGTTCATGGCCAGCGCGAAGGCGTCGTAATACGTCAGACCGCCTTCCTGCGCCAGTTTCTGTGCATGTTCAATCACCGGATACCACAACATTGCCGCAAACAGGAACGCCGGATTGACGCGCTGATCGTTTTGCAAACGGTAGTCGGTATTTTTCAGAACCTGCAACAGAATATGTTCCATCGGGCTGTCGCCATGCTCAGTAAACTGGCGGGCAATCAGCGGGAACAGTGGCTGGAACAGCTGGTATTCACACAGTTTTTTGTACGTGGCATAACCGTAGCCGGCTTGCAGCAACTTCAGCGATTCTTCAAACAGACGCGCAGGCGGAATTTCCTGTAACAGGGTCGCCAGACGTGGGATCGGCTCAGCGGTTTCCGGGCTGATCTTCATGTCGAGTTTTGCAGCGAAACGCACCGCACGCAGCATACGCACCGGGTCTTCGCGGTAGCGGGTTTCCGGATCACCAATCAGGCGGATGATGCCGTTTTCCAGATCACGCAGGCCGCCGGTGTAATCGCGGACGGTGAAATCAGCCACGCCGTAATACAGGCTGTTGATGGTGAAGTCGCGGCGCTGAGCATCGTCTTCAATCGTGCCGAAGATGTTATCGCGCAGCAGCATGCCGTTCTGGGCCTGCTGGGAAACGTTTTTATCGTCGGTTTCTTCGTACTGTTCGTGGTGACCACGGAACGTGGCGACCTCGATGATTTCCGGGCCGAACATCACATGGGCCAGACGGAAACGGCGGCCAACCAGACGGCAGTTACGGAAAAGTTTGCGCACCTGGTCAGGCGTTGCATTGGTCGTGATATCGAAATCTTTTGGCTTTTTATCCAGCAGCAAATCGCGCACGCCACCGCCCACCAGGAAGGCTTCATAGCCAGACTTGTTCAGTCGGTACAGAACTTTCAGGGCGTTTTCGCTGATGTCACGGCGGGAAATATTATGCTCATCACGGGGAATGATGGTCATCGCACGGGTTTCGCCCGCGTAATCAAATGACGGGCGCGGTTTCTGGACGTGCTCGGTACGCGGAGCACGCTGTTCGCTGCGTTCGCCACGGTTGTCGGTACGTTCACCGCGATTGTCGTTACGTTCGCCACGCGGCTGATAAGGCGCTGAGCGACGGTTGTTGTTATTACGACGGTCGCCCCGGTTTGCGTTGTCATCCCGACGGCCACGGTTTTCGCGGCGTTGCTCGTTGTCACGACGTTCAGGATGGTTTGCCTTCACAGTGTTTTCAGCCACAGGAGACGGATCGCGACGGGAATTGTCCTCACGATTAACTTCTCCATGAAGTGCGGCTTCGTCATGAACAGCCTTTTCTTCACGAACGACTTTATCTTCACGGACCAGCACCTTACGGCAAAAATTGGCTACTCGGGTAAAAATGGTACACCTCGATAGTGACTGAAAAAATTGGCGTGACGCAAAAACAGCGGCTAATCATAGCTCACGATAGCCTCTTTGAGAATGCCGATGTCAGTTCAGCGGTGATTAAGCGCCCTGACGCGGTATCTCAGAGGGCGTCCAGTGCGTTGTCGCCCAGCGTAATAATAAAGGCAAAGTGTAATCCTGCCAGTTTTCCGGCAGCGTTTGGCCTAAAAATTTCAGTGCGTTAATGATTACCGGCCGCGGATCGCCTTCAGGCAGCGCCGGTGCATGATTTTGTTTGGAAAGCTTGTCGCCATTTTCATTCAGTGCCAGCGGCAAATGCAGATATCCCGGTTGCGGATAGCCCAGATGCCGGTAAAGCGAAATCTGGCGCACGGTCGGCTCGATGAGATCGGCTCCGCGCACAATATGATTCACGCCCTGAAAATGGTCATCAACGACCACCGCCAGATTGTAGGCAAACAGCCCGTCGCGGCGGCGGATAATAAAATCTTCTTCGGCCAGCTGGCTTTCGGCCTGTAAATGCCCCTGAAAATCATCATCAAAACCATAAACCGGTAAGGTCTGATGCAGGCGAATTGCCGCGTTTTCTGCACCTAAATTCAGGCCTCGGCAGTGACCGTCGTAAAAGCCGCCGCTTTGCGTAATGCGCTGGCGGGTACAGGTGCAGTAATAGCTTTTTTGTTGCTGATACAGCCAGTCCAGCACTTCGCGGTAGGCGTCATGACGTTTGGATTGCCAGACGACGTCACCGTCCCATTCCAGACCATAGCGTTCAAGCGTGGCCAGAATGCGGTCAGCAGAACCAGGAATTTCACGCGGCGGATCGATATCGTCAATGCGAACCAGCCACTGGCCGTTTTGGGCGCGGGCATGCAGATAACTGCCGAGTGCGGCAATCAGCGAACCGAAATGGAGGTCACCGGAAGGTGAAGGCGCGAAACGGCCCGTATATTGATTTTGTGGCATAAGAATGGGGTCGTGCTTTTAAAGGGAACGCGGTGCATGACGCACCGCGTGGAACCCGGGACTTAGCCAGCCATCTGCTTTTCGCGGATTTCTGCCAGAGTCTTACAGTCGATACACAAGTCAGCGGTCGGACGTGCTTCAAGACGGCGGATGCCAATCTCAACGCCACAGGAATCGCAATAACCGAAATCCTCGTCTTCCACTTTTTTCAGTGTTTTTTCAATCTTTTTGATCAGCTTACGTTCACGGTCACGGTTACGCAGTTCGAGGCTGAATTCTTCTTCCTGAGCGGCACGGTCGACCGGATCAGGGAAGTTTGCAGCTTCATCCTGCATGTGTGTAACGGTACGATCTACTTCATCCCTGAGCTGATTGCGCCATGCTTCAAGAATCTTTTTGAAGTGAGCCAGCTGAGCGTCGTTCATGTACTCTTCGCCCGGCTTCTCTTGATACGGCTGCACCCCAGCGATAGCGAGAATGCTCAAGGACGACGTCTTACGGGTTTGGCCTTCTTGCATGATGCTTCTCCTACATAACACGCACTATGTTCATCCACCTTAACGTTTACAGATTGTCTGCAAATGAGAGGCTTCGAACATTTCGATCCCCAACGGGGGAAAAAATCAGGCCGCTATAAATAACAGAAGGCAACGAGGTTGGCAATTATTCCTGACAGGTGCTTGACAAGCCTGTGAGGAAAAGCGTATTCGCGACCTGTTTTTTATGCCGCCGACGGCTAATAACAGGGTTATCCGAACTGGGTTTATCCGTTTAGCGATTTCGTGACCAGCGGTAAACGTTCTGTGAGGCGGATACCCTCAGCAGAAAGTGCGGCACCGTAGCACATCACTTCTACACCATTTTTCTGAACCTGCGTCAGCAATTCTGTGTAACGGGGATCAATATGGTGTGCAGCAGACACGCTTTCAATGCCTGAATGTAAAACAGCGAAGAAAAGTACTGCTCGCTGCCCCTGTTCTGCCATCGACTGTAACTCGCGCAAATGCTTCTGGCCGCGCAGCGTGACTGCATCCGGGAAGAATCCCTGACCTTCGTGCAGCAGCGTGACAGATTTCACTTCAATATAGCAGTCAGGTTGATTTTCTGCCTGTAACATCAAGTCTATACGGCTATTTTCGGTGCCGTATTTTACTTCCGCCGATAAATTACTGTAACCGGATAATTCCGGTATGCGACCGGCTTCTATTGCCTCGCGCACCAGCTGATTTGCCCGCAGCGTATTCACGCAAATCCAGTGATGTCGCTGCGTTTCGGTCAGCTCCCAGCTGTGGGCATATTTACGTTTGGCGTTATCTGAGGTGGAATACCAGACGGTATCGCCCGGCGTAGCGCAACCGGTCATTGCGCCGGTGTTGGCGCAGTGCAGCGTAAGTTCACGGCCATCGGGGGTGATGACGTCAGCGAGAAAACGTTTGTAACGTTTGATCAGGGTAGCGGGTTGAAGCGCTGGCTCGAAATGCATGAGAGTTTCCGTATGAAAGAGGTTCAGATGGCCGGAATGTCAGCCAGAGGCCAGCTTTGCAGGCAGCGGTAACGGGTACGCCCGCGTTCGTAAGTCGATTCGTAAAGACTGAATCCTTCGGCGTCCAGTTGCCAGTTGGGGGTGGCGGGTGGGATCGCCACCGGCCGCGTGGCGCTGCGGTACAACGACACGTGCGGATGAAACGGCAGCGTACTCTGATGGCAGCCGTTACGCGCGGCGTGAGAGCGCAGCACCGAAGCCAGTTGCAGCAGCGCATTGGGCGCGCGCTTCGTGCCTATCCAGACCACGCCGGAACCCGGCCAGTGGCCGATATCGTCCAGACTCAGGCTGAATTTATGCGCCTGAATGCGCCCGGCGATGCGGGTCAGCGCATCCGCTTTGAGTTCACTGATTTCGCCCAGAAACGCCAGCGTAATGTGCAGGTTCGCCGCCGCGACGGGGCGGCCGGTATCCTGCGGAAAGTTATCGGCACGCCATTTGATGACCTGCTTTTGTAACTTTGCAGGTAACGCTAAGGCGAAAAACAAGCGGCGCTCGGCAGACATATTCATTCCTGGTTTAAAAAAATCACGACATACCGGATCTGGCGCTAAATGCTACAATGCCCGCCGTTTAAAGTTAACTCTCATGGAGAATTCATTGTCTTCTTTGCCGGTCAGCGCCGTACTTGAACCGCTTTTAATCGCCCTTAAGCAGGCACCACAAGTGTTACTGCTCGCGCCGACCGGTGCCGGTAAATCGACCTGGCTGCCGTTGCAATTGCTCCAACAGGGCAATCTGCCGGGGAAAATCCTGTTGCTGGAACCGCGTCGTCTGGCGGCAAAAAATGTCGCTTTCCGTCTGGCGCAGCAGTTGGGCGAAACGCCGGGGCAGACTGTCGGTTACCGTATGCGCGCGGAAAGCAAAACCAGCGCGGCGACGCGGCTTGAAGTCGTGACCGAAGGCATTCTCACCCGCATGGTGCAGGCAGATCCTGAACTGACCGGTGTTTCGCTGGTGATCCTCGATGAATTCCATGAGCGCAGTTTGCAGGCCGATCTGGCGCTGGCGCTGCTGCTCGATGTACAAAATGCGCTGCGCGATGATCTGAAACTGCTGATCATGTCCGCGACGCTCGACAATCTGCGTTTATCGCCGCTGCTGCCTGATGCGCCGGTGATCGTCTCCGAAGGCCGCAGTTTTCCGGTTGACCGTCAGTATCTTTCCCTCGCCACTCACGAAAGGCTGGACGAAGGCGTTTCCCGCGTGGTCAGCCGCCTGATGAGTGAAAATCACGGCTCGATGCTGCTGTTTTTGCCCGGCGTTTCCGAAATTACCCGCGTGCAAAATCTGCTTTCGGGCAAGGTGGCAGACGATGTCGATCTCTGCCCGCTGTACGGCGCGCTCTCTTTAGAACAGCAGCAAAAAGCCATTCAGCCTTCACCCGCCGGACGTCGCAAAATCGTGCTGGCGACCAATATTGCGGAAACCAGCCTGACCATTGAAGGTATCCGGCTGGTGGTCGACAGCGGTCTGGAGCGCAGCGCGCAGTTTGACCCGCGCAGCGGCCTGACGCGTCTCGTTACGCAGCGTATCAGTCAGGCGTCGATGACCCAGCGCGCAGGCCGCGCAGGGCGTCTGGAGCCGGGATTGTGCTGGCATCTGTTCAGCAAAGAGCAGGGGGAACGCGCCAGTGCGCAGGCCGAAGCGGAAATCCTGCAAAGCGATCTGAGCAGTTTCTGGCTGGAGCTGTTGCAGTGGGGATGTCAGGATCCGGCCCAGCTTCAGTGGCTCGATGCACCGCCCGCGGCGGCGTTGTCGGCGGCAAAACACCTTTTACATCAGCTTGGCGCGACCGACGCGCAGGGCAAACTTACCGCTGCCGGACAGCGCATGGCGCAACTCGGCTGCGAGCCACGGCTGGCAGCGATGTTGATTTCTTCGGCGCAGCAAAGCCCGGACGCGCTGGCGACGGCGGCGCTGCTGGCGGCCATGCTCGAAGAACCACCACGCGGCGGATTGCCGGATATTGATTACTGGTTCAGCCGTCCGCAGGGCAACTGGCAGCGGCGGGCAAAACAGCTGGTGCAGCGTACCGGTGCGAAAAGCGGTGACGCGGATGCCTCGCTCGCGCCGTGGCTGCTGGCGCGGGCCTTCAGCGACCGTATCGCCCAGCGGCGCGGCGAAGATGGCCGTTATCTGCTGGCGAACGGGCTGGGCGCGTCTTTGCCACAGGACGACGGATTAACCCGCGCGCCGTGGCTGGTTGCGCCGCAATTATTACAGGGCAACAACAGCCCGGACGCCCGAATTTTGCTGGCGATTTCGCTCGATATCACACAACTGCCTGCGCGGTTGCCGGACGTCGTGAAAGAGCAGACGGCGGTCGAATGGGATGAAGAAAAAGGTACGCTGCGCGCGTGGCGGCGCTGGCAAATCGGGCGTCTGGTGCTGAAAGCGAATCCGCTGGCGAAGCCGGAAGATGGCGAGCTGCAACAGGCGCTGATCGACTGGATCCGCACGCAGGGTTTGCAGGCGCTGACCTGGTCGGTGGCCGCCGAACAATTGCGCCTGCGCCTGACCTGTGCGGCCAAATGGTTGCCGGAAGATGACTGGCCAGCGATGGACGACGAGGCCCTGCTCGGCGGGCTGGAAAGCTGGTTACAGCCTTCTTTACAGGGCGTGCGTTCGTTAAAATCGCTGCAACAGGTTGATTTGTATGATGCCTTATTAAGGCTTTGTGACTGGAAACAGCGTCAGCGTCTTGACGCCGCTTTACCGACGCATTACACCGTCCCGACTGGCAGTCGCCTGCCGATCCGCTATCATGCAGACCAGCCACCGGCGCTTTCGGTGCGGATGCAGGAAATGTTTGGCGAAGAACGCAGCCCTGAACTTGCCGAAGGGCGCGTGACCGTGGTGCTGGAATTGCTGTCTCCGGCGCAGCGGCCTTTGCAAATTACCGCCGATCTCGCGGCGTTCTGGCAGGGCTCGTACCGCGAAGTGCAGAAAGAAATGAAAGGGCGCTACCCGAAACATCCGTGGCCTGACAACCCGGCTGAAGCAGCGCCGACGCGGCGAACGAAGAAGTATTCCGCGCAATAAGCGTGGCGACGAAATTGTTCAGGAAAGGTCGCTTTTTTTCAGACCTTTCTTCTGGAAGTTAACCAAAGCCGGGCACAGAGTAAGCGCCTTGCTGCCCGCGTTGCGGGATAAAAAAGTATCCGTTTGAATCGAATATGAAAATGACTCAGCTAAACAGAATCATTATGCAGAATAACTTTATGACGAACACAGCAGTACGTGGGGAGAATGACTGATGTCTGGCGATGATCGCGAGCCAATTGGCCGTAAAGGTAAACCCGCCGGGCGCAAGCCTGCGCGGACTCGTCCGGTTCGCCGCAGCCGTCGGGATGACGACTACGACGAATACGAAGAAGAGGAACTCGATGACGAGTATGAGGATGAAGATGATTACGAAGAAGAACGGGGATCTCGCATGAGCCGCAAAGCACCGCCGCGTAAAGCGAAAAAAGGCGGCAAGAAGAGCCTGAAACGCCGTATTTTCTGGCTGCTGGTCAAGCTGTTCATCGTCTTTGCCATTCTGCTGGGCATTTACGCGGTCTATCTGAACCGTGAAATCCACAGCCGCATCGACGGCGGTAAAGTCTGGCAATTACCGGCGGCCGTTTATGGTCGTCAGGTGAACCTTGAGCCGGATATGTCCATCAGCAAAGCTGAAATGGTCGGGCTGCTGGAAGGCACGCAATATCGCGAAGTGACGCGCATCACCCGTCCGGGCGAATTTACCGTTCACGCAAATTATATTGATTTACTGCGCCGTCCGTTCGATTTCCCGGAAGGCAAAGAAGGGCAGGTTAACGCGCGTCTGATGTTTGACGGCAACAGTCTGTCAGAAATTAAAAACCTGGATAATCAGCGTGATTTCGGGCTGTTCCGCCTGGATCCGCGTTTGATCACCATGTTGCAGGCGTCCAATGCTAACGGCGAACAACGCCTGTTCGTGCCGCGTTCCGGCTTCCCGGACTTACTGGTTGATACCTTGCTGGCAACGGAAGACCGCCATTTCTACGAGCACGACGGGATTAACTTCTATTCCATCGGCCGTGCGGTGGTGGCGAACCTGACAGCCGGTCATGCGGTTCAGGGCGGTTCTACGCTGACCCAGCAGTTGGTCAAAAACCTGTTCCTGACCAACGAACGCTCGCTGAGCCGTAAGGCGCGTGAAGCGGTGATGGCGGTCTTGCTCGACGCCGATTACAGCAAAGATCGCATCCTTGAGCTGTATCTGAACGAAGTATATCTCGGCCAGAGCGGTTCGGATCAGATCCGCGGTTTCCCGCTGGCGAGCCTGTACTACTTTGGCCGTCCGGTGAACGAACTGAGCCTCGATCAGCAGGCATTGCTGGTCGGTATGGTGAAAGGCGCATCGCTGTATAACCCGTGGCGTAACCCGGCGATGGCGTTGCAACGTCGTAATCTGGTGCTGCGTTTGCTGGTCGATCAGAAAGTTATCGATCAGGAATTGTATGACATGCTGAGCGCGCGTCCGCTGGGCGTACAGCCCAAAGGCGGGGTGATTTCACCGCAGCCTGCGTTCATGCAGATGGTGCGTCAGGAATTGCAGGCCAAACTGGGCGATAAAGTTCAGGACATGTCCGGGGTGAAAATCTTCACCACGCTGGATCCGATTTCTCAGGATGCGGCGGAAAAAGCAGTTGAGGAAGGCATTCCGTTACTTCGCAAGAAAAGCGGCCTGAACGACATCGAAACCGCGATGGTGATTGTTGACCGTTATACCGGCGAAGTGCGTGCGATGGTCGGCGGGGCGGAAACGCAGTTTGCCGGTTTCAACCGCGCCATGCAGGCGCGCCGTCAGGTCGGTTCTCTGGCTAAACCAGCGACCTATCTGACTGCGCTGTCGCAGCCGGATAAATACCGTCTGAATACCATTCTTGCTGACCAGCCGCTGAACCTGAAACTGGCGAACGGTCAGATCTGGTCGCCGAAAAACGATGATCATCAGTTCCGCGGTCAGGTTCTGCTGGTCGATGCGCTGGCGCGTTCCATGAACGTCCCGACGGTTAACCTCGGTATGGCGGTGGGTCTCGACAATATCACCAAAACGCTGATTGATTTGGGGATCCCGAAAGAATCCCTGAACCAGACGCCGTCGATGTTGCTCGGTGCAATCGCGCTGACGCCGATGGAAGTGGCGCAGGAATACCAGACCATTGCCAGCGGCGGTAACAAAGCGCCACTGTCGGCGGTGCGTTCGGTGATTGCGGAAGACGGCACGGTCTTGTACCAGAGCTTCCCGCAGGCAGTACGTGTGATCCCTGCTCAGGCCGCTTATCTGACATTGTACGCAATGCAGCAGGTGGTTCAGGAAGGGACATCGCGTGCGCTGGCGAACAAATTCCCGAAACTGCATCTGGCCGCGAAAACCGGGACATCGAACGAACTGCGTGACAGCTGGTTTGCCGGTATCGACGGCAATCAGGTCGCAATCACCTGGGTTGGCCGCGATAACAACGGCCCGTCTAAGCTGTGGGGTTCGACCGGTGCACTGGTGCTGTATGGCCGCTATCTGGAAAACGGCACGCCTCAGCCGCTGGATCTGCAAATGCCGGAAGGTATCAGCCCGATGAATATCGACGGCGCGGGTAACTTTGTGTGTGGCGGCGGCGGTATGTTGGGCGGTGGCACCGTGCGTTCCATTCCGGTGTGGACGGATTCACCGGATGCGATGTGCCAGGCTTCTGTTTCTGCCGTTCAGCAGCAACAACAGCAGCAGATTCAACAGCAACAGCAGCAACAACAACAGCCTCAGGGCCAGCAACCTCAGGCGCAGGACGAGAAGAAAGACAGCAACGGTGTTGCCGGTTGGATCAAGGACATGTTCGGTTCCGGCCAGTAACAAATTGTTGATTTCAGAAACATTAAAGGGCGCGATGAAAATCGCGCCC
>NZ_JAFMOZ010000100.1:0-37033 GCF_019049615.1 Rahnella sp. BCC 1045
GTATTAAGCGTGTAATTCTAAAAGATTAAATTGGGATGACAATCACACTTTTACAACGATGAAATTCAGCTACAGCAAAGGATACAAAATTACTATATTCAGGCTTGCATTCTCCCACGAGGATAGAGTCATGGATGGCAAATAATAAAATGTCGTCAAATATTCTCAACGCGGAGTAGATATGGCTGAGCAATTAATTTATCGCTGTAAATTGAACGAGGGGATCCATGCCCGTCCTGCCGGACATATTGAGCGCTTGTGCAATACCTTTCGCGCGGAGGTTTTCTGGAAAAACTCCCGTACCGGGATAACCGCCAATGCAAAAAGTGCGCTGGCGCTTGTGGGTACAGATACGCTATTGAACGATCTCTGTGAGATTGCTTTTTGTGGTGAAGATGAGTTTGATGCCAGCCTGCAACTTTCTGACTTAATGGAAAAATTATTGTTTCTGGAAGAGGCGGTGCAGGAAGATTCCCCGATAACTGCGTCACCGGTGCCACGTACTCTGCGTGAATTGCATCCGGCTTGTTTTCACGGTACCCGGATCTGTGGTGGGGTTGCGATTGCGCGTCCGTTGATTTGTCAGAGCATAAGTTTTGCTCAACTTGAAAATCAGGCTCCTAAAGAATTCCTCGGGGAAAAAGAAGAAATATTACGTTTCCGCGCCGGGATCAATATGCTGAAAAAAGAAAAAATCCTGCGTCTGGAAAATATTTCAGGCGTGGAGCGCGATATTGTTGAGGCTCATTTGTCTGTGATTAACGATATTACGTTTTCAACACAGGTTGAAGATAATATCCATCAGCATCTGAATGCTTATTCTGCCGTAGTTTCTGCCGCAAGTGTGTTCAGTGAAATTCTCAGTCGTTCCGCCAGTAAATATATCCGCGAGCGCGTGCTGGATGTTATGGATATTACCCAGCAGATCCTGATGAAAATTCACGCTGAACTGGTTTTGCCACACTCAGATCTCCGTCTTACAGAACCCACTCTTCTTATTGCCGACCGGCTGACACCGGGAAAGTTTTTAGCGCTCGATAAATCATTTCTGGCGGGATTGGTGCTCTCTCATACCGGCAAAACATCACATACCGCAATTCTGGCCCGTTCTTTGGGGATCCCGACTATCACTGACCTTGATGATGCGCTTCTGGCGGGTGACACACGGCAGGTCATGGTGCTTGATGGCAACCTCGGCTTGCTTATTCCCGCACCGGATGCGGCCGTTCTCCGGTATTACGAAAGCGAACTTGCGGTGTCTGCGGTAAAGCAGCAACAAATGCTGGCAAAGGTGTCTGAGCCTGCACTGACCGCTGATGGCCATCGTCTGGAAGTGCTGGCCAATATTGGCAGCAGCGCTGAAGTGGAAAACATTTTTCGCTTTGGCGCTGAAGGGATCGGGTTATACCGGACTGAAATGGCTTTCATGGATCGCCCGCAGCCTCCTTCGGAAGAAGAGCTGTTCTGGCATTACAGCAAAGTGCTGCAAAGGGCAAATGGAAAGCCTGTGATATTTCGTACGATTGACATCGGAGGGGATAAACCGGTTGAGTATCTGAATATTCCAGAAGAAGAAAATCCTTTTCTCGGTTATCGGGCGATCCGTATTTATCCAGAGTTTATCGGTCTGTACAGGACGCAGTTGGCGGCTATTTTGCGCGCCTCGGCAGAGGGGAATGCAAAAATAATGATCCCGATGATTGCTTCTGTTGAGGAAGTCATCTGGTGCCGCAGCGTGCTGGAAGAGGTCAAAGCAGAACTGAAATTGCGCGCTCTGCCTTTTAACGATGCCATCAAAATGGGCGTCATGCTCGAAGTGCCTTCCGTGTTGTTTGCCATTACCGAAATTGCCCGACATGCCGATTTTTTCAGTGTTGGCAGTAATGATCTTACCCAATATCTTTTTGCCGCCGATCGTGGAAATACGCGGGTTGAGAAGGTTTATGACCATTATTCTCCGGCTTTCCTTCGTGCCCTTAAATTTGCTGTGGATGGCGTACACCGGGAAGGACGGTGGATAGGCATTTGCGGTGAGCTGGCGGCGGATCCCCTTTTATTGCCCGTGCTGGCCGGGCTCGGATTCGACGAATTAAGTATGAGCGCTTCGGCGATCCCCGCGATTAAAAATGATATTTCAGGGCTGAGCCTGGTGAAATGTCGGTCGCTGGTGGCGAAAGTTTTGGCCGCCGGGAATTCCTCTGAAGTGAAATCTCTTCTCATCAGCCCGGATGTGGCTGTAGATATTCCCCGCGTAATTCTGACACATGACTGTATTTTGCATAACGTTGCGGCCGGCAGCCGTAATGAAGTGATTAAAACATTAACGGACAACCTCT
The DNA here is from genome assembly GCF_019049615.1 of Rahnella sp. BCC 1045. Taxonomy (NCBI): domain Bacteria; kingdom Pseudomonadati; phylum Pseudomonadota; class Gammaproteobacteria; order Enterobacterales; family Yersiniaceae; genus Rahnella; species Rahnella sp. BCC 1045. The sequence goes on from NZ_JAFMOZ010000100.1 coordinate 2,337, forward strand.
GGTTACAGGGCAGAACGGCGAATCGTGAAAAACTGGCTGAAGATATCTGGAAGCGTGAGGATTCATTCCCTACGGCTGTGGGATTTGGTTTTGCAATACCGCATACGAAGTCAGATTTTATTTCTCACTCAACCATCAGTATTGCCAAATTACAGGAGTCCGTTCAGTGGGCAGAACAGTCCGTGAATATTGTCATTATGCTGACTATTCGCAAAGACAGCACCGACAATGACCATATGAAATATTTCTCCCGGCTCGCCCGAAAAATAATGAATGAGGATTTCCGAAATGAAATAAGCCGCAGTGAAACGGCCAGTGAAATTTATAAGGCAGTCTCTCAGGCAATAGACGTTGAATTCTAATTATTAAAATAATCATTACCTCTCACCCTACATGAGGTCTCTATGCTCAGTTTATTGAAAAATACCAAGCGTCATTTTATGACCGGCGTTTCATACATGATCCCCTTCGTGGTTGCCGGAGGGGTGTTGCTGGCATTGTCGGTGATGTTGAACGGGAAGGCCGCCGTACCTGATCAGGGTTTTCTTAAAGCCATGTCGGTTATTGGCATCGCAGGCCTGAGCCTGTTTATCCCTATTCTGGCTGGATTTATCGCCTACTCAATGGTGGAAAAACCGGGTATCGCGCCGGGAGCTATCGGCGGTTATCTGGCGAACCAGATGGGCGCAGGATTTCTCGGTGGCATGCTGGCGGGGATAATCGCCGGGCTGGTGGTCTGGATGTTGCTGCAAATAATTGCCCGCCTGAAAGTGCCTGATTTCCTGCGTATGGTTCTGCCGATTTTCGTGATCCCTCTGGTCGGTACCTTTATTACCGGCATCGCGATTTATTACGTGGTCGGGGATCCGGTGGCCTGGATCATGAAATCATTGAGCATCTGGCTGGCAGGAATGCAAGGTGCATCCTTTGTGGTTCTGGGGATTATTCTTGGATGCATGATCACCTTCGACATGGGCGGGCCGGTCAATAAAACCGCCTTCTTCTTTGCCGTAGCGCTCATCACCACCAATCCACAACTCATGGCCGCTGTCGCGGTTCCGGTCTGCACGCCTCCGCTTGGCCTTGCGCTGGCGACATTCTTCTTTAAAGGCATTTTTAATGATGAAGAGCGAGAAGCGGGCAAGCCTGCTTTCGTCATGGGGCTTATCGGCATCAGTGAAGGCGCCATTCCCTTCGCCGCCGCTGACCCGATGCGCGTCATTCCGGCCAATATGTTCGGCGGAGCCGTCGGATCCATCATCTCATTGTGGTTTGGGGCAACCAATGCCGCGCCCTGGGGCGGGTTAATCGTTCTGCCAATTATCGGCAATCCAGTGGGCTATGTTATCGCCGTGATTTGTGGGTCAGTCGCAACAGCAATCGCCGTCAAAGTTCTGAAAACCTTAATGAAACCGAAGTTTAAAACAGAGAAAGAACTCGATATTTCTTTCGATTGATTAATAACTGGAGAAACTATGAAAAACACACTCAAGCAGTATGTTGACTACATCGTTAAAGGCGAAAAATCCTCAATGCTCGGGATTGGGCCGATGTCACCTGCACTGATTCAGGCCTGTTTCGAACTGGGTAAAGAGAAAGATTTACCCCTGATGTTTATTGCCAGCCGCAACCAGGTGGATGCCGATGAGTTCGGTGCCGGGTACGTGAATAACTGGGATCAGTTCCGTTTTGCCGCCGATCTGAAAGCGGTCGCGGAGAAAGTGGGCTTCGACGGCGATTACTTCCTGTGCCGCGACCATGGAGGCCCTTGGCAGCGTGATAAAGAACGTAAAGATCATATTCCCGAAAGTGAAGCCATGGTACTGGCGCGCCGTTCTTACGAAGTGGATATGGATGCCGGTTTCGATCTGCTACACATTGACCCGACGAAAGATCCGTATGTCGTTGGCAAAGCCATTGATATCGAAATTGTTCTGCAACGCACAGTGGAACTCATTCAGTTCTGTGAAGATTATCGTCAGAAAAAAGGGCTTAAGCAGTTTTATTATGAAGTAGGAACCGAAGAGACCAATGGTGGGCTGACATCCATTGAAGCGTTTGAAGAGTTTATTATCGAACTCAATACGCGTCTTGATGTGGCCGGTTTGCCACGCCCGCTATTTATCGTGGGCCAGACGGGCACCCTGACACGCCTGACGCGTAACGTCGGTCATTTTAATGATGTTCAGGCCAACCAGTTGTCGGACATCAGTAACCGCTACGGTGTCGGCTTGAAAGAGCATAACGGTGATTATTTGCCGGATGATATTCTGCTCAAACATCCGGGGTTGGGTATTACGGCCATGAACGTAGCTCCGGCTTATGGCACCTGGGAAACCCGCGCGTATCTGACACTGCATGAAGTGGAGAAAGATCTCGCGTCCAAATCTCTGATCCCGGCTGCGTCGAATTTCAAAACGGTGCTGACCCGAGCCTGTGTGCTGAGCCACAAATGGGAAAAATGGATCACTGATGAACATAAAAATAAATCTGAGGAGCAGATATTCAATGAGCCGGATTTATTAAAAGAAATTCTCGAACTTAGTGGGCATTATAATTACGAGAAAAATGATGTTGTCGCCGAAATGAAAAAAATGTTTTCTAATCTTTCACGTTGCGGTATAGAGCCACAGCGTTATGTGGTGAATAAAATTAAAGATGTTATCCAGAATGAAGCCGAATGCTTTAATATGCCAGGGCTGACAAGTCGCGTATCTAAGGCGTAATTTACACGTTGTATCCTTTCAGGACTTAAAATATGACTCTGTTAATTGCTGTAACGGCATGCCCTACAGGGGTTGCGCACACTTATATGGCAGCGGAAGCATTATTGACTGCTGCGCAGAAAAAGGGGTGGTCAATTAAAGTAGAAACCCAGGGAGCCAGTGGAGTGGAGAATGAATTAAATTCTTCTGATATTGAAAATGCAGATATGGTGATATTGACTAATGATGTCAGCATTAAAAATGAAGACCGGTTTACGCATAAAAAAATAGTCCGCGTAGGTTCTAATACTGCCGTGCGGCACGCGGATAAAATCATGGTAAAAATCGCTGAGAATCTCGGTATTGTTTGAGCGCTCAGGCGCGTTTCCCACCGTAAAGCAGAGCGTTATCTGGCCTGATGCCTCCGGACGCTGAACTTCTGTGAGTCGTGTCGTAAAGCTTGAGTAAAACACAATAACGTTATGTTAATGATTATGTAATAGTGAGGAGTTACCCGGCAGATGCAGGATTTGAGACGCCATGAGCGCATTTATTCAATCGATACTCAGTGAATTCAGCAGCATTTACGCGAATGCCAGTTCGGTATTCGTCGCGAACGGCCGTGCTGAACCGCCGGGAATGGCATATCGCCTGCATTTGCCTCGCCTCGAACTTACGGTGAAAGGGGTAATGAACATGTTGGTGGCCAAAGGCTCTGACAAAATTATTAAATTTGAACAGCCAGTGGGGACCATGACGTATATTCCGGCCAATGGCTGGAATCTTCCTGACTGGTCAACTCCGGTGATTTCATTGTCACTGGTATTCTCACGGCAGGATATTGGTTTTAGCATCATTAATTGGGATGGACATCAGTTCAAAGAGGTCGAGAAATTTGCCTTACAAAATGCCAGTGTGAATATTCGCGAACCTATTCTTCAGCTCATCGAAGAACTTGCCTGGGAGCAGGATTCCACGACGGAAACCTTTTCTCATCTGGTGCTGGCGCTGGTCAATAATATTTATGACCAGCTTAATCATTCGCCTTCTGCAACGCCCAATTCTTCACTGATAGAAGATATTAAACGGTATATCGACAATAATTATGACAGTGGCGTTAATCGGGATTCTGTCGCCGCATTCTTTAATATCTCTCCCAGCTATCTTTCACGGCTCTTTGCAAAATCCTCAGACTGTAAATTTAGTGCATATCTTACGCAGACACGTATCGCTAAATCCAGGCTGTTACTGACGAATACCACGCTGAAGATACGGGAAATTTCTGTGAAAAGCGGGTTCACGGACAACAATTATTTCTGTAAGGTTTTTAAAGAAATCAACGAGTGCACGCCTCTTGAATACAGAAAAATCAACCGCAATCACTCATTCACGAATAAACCTTAAATAAGGAGGCGATATGTCGTTAAAAACAGGAACCTCAAAAATTAATATCCTCGCGATCACCGCCTGCACTACCGGCGTCGCGCATACCTACATGGCCGCAGAAAAGCTCGAAAAGCTTGCCAGGGAGTATGATTTTGGCGTCAAGATTGAAACACAGGGAGTATTGGGGATTAAAAATAAACTGTCTGAAAAGGACATTGAAACCACCGATCTTGTCATTATCGCCGCCGATATTGTCATTGATAACCCTGACCGGTTTACCGGCTGCCGGGTGATCAACGTCAGGATCAGTTCACTGCTCATGAACCCTAACCAAGTGTTGATCACAATTAAAAAAATACTGCATTACCCGAAAGGCAAAACCATTGATATCTGATCTGGGATGCGGTTCTTCCATGATGCCGCACCCTGAAACGGGAAGCTCACTTCCCACATTCGTCCGCTGTCTTATTTCCCCGGCAACAATCTGCCGCTCATCAGCAACAACAGCGTTTTCACGATAAGCCCGGCCAGCAGAAGATTGGCGAGCGAAAATAAAATCCACGACAATATCTGCATATCGATGACTTGCCGGCTGTGCCGAAGGCCATGGCGCAGATAAAGTTGGCGGCAACCGTTGGCAGATAAAAACCGGGGGTGGTGGCTTCTGAAGCAAATTCGCCGCGCCAGAGCGGGGCGCAGCGCCAGGCGGAAAATATCAGTTGCCCGGTGGCACCGGCGGTCATCAGCGTGTTCGCCAGCAGCAGGTTGTACGGATGCAAGCCTGTTGAAACCAGCACGCCGCCCGCGGGCAGTAGGCTGATGAAGCTGAACTGGTTATTATTGAGAAACTCTTCGCGCACGGCTTTCGGTTCGGTCAGGCAGCGAACGACGTAAATCAGCGTCAGCGTCAGCCAGATGAAACTTCCGGCAAAGATGAGCATTTCACCCAGCCAGGCGGGCCCCAGTCCCAGCGTGGCGGCATAGCGCCAGGCGCTGCCCAGCCCGAAAACCCCCAGAACCATCCCGAAAAAACTGACGGGAACCCGATGAACAAACTGCGAAAATGACATAGCGATTAACCGAAAGTGAAATGACCGGCAAAGTTTATACGCAAAAAAAGCCCTCAGCGATAAGCCCGGTCAATGTTCCGCTGTAAATCAAAACGCAGGCCAAACGAGGCGCATTTTTAGGAAACCATGAGTAGATAACCGAAAGCGTTGGGGAATAGAATCGCCGCGTTGTCTTACTCTTTCCACGAAGGTTCAGAATGAAAAAACTCTTATTCATCATCATGGTAACAGCGCTGTCGGGCTGTGTGAATCATCATCACGAACCGCAAAGACGTCAGACCGGAATGGCGAATCCGGCGGCGGTTTATTGCCATGAAAGAGGCGGCAGATCGGTGAATATTGAAACGCAGCAGGGCGTCAGGACAGATTGTGTATTTCCTGATGGCAGACACATCGACGAATGGGAGCTGTACCGCCACGACCACCGCTAGGGCAGGATTTCAGCTCCGCGAAAGGCTCTCCCCTGAAGAGGAAAGCCTTTTTTATGGATGCGTTGTAAGCGTTCACTAACTGATAGGGAAACATCCTTCCGGCCAGTGCGTTAGCGGTGCCCGGAGGGATATCACCCATGCGGATATACCGCGCCGGAAAGAGAAGAGACAGCGTCTCCGCGACTGCGCCCATTTCATCCGTCATTTTCAAAATGAATACGGCTGTACTCCTGGTTTCTGACGCGGGCAGAACGAACAGATGAGTGCCCGCGCGAGTTTCTGAATATTTCTTAACTGACGGTGGTTTTTTCGAAACCAGTCAGCAGCGCAGATCGGCTCTCCATTTTTGTCATCTGACCGCCATACACGTCGATGGCGCTTTTCAGCCGCATCGCCTGATAGTTCAGCGTTTCAGCCGATTCAGAAGATTGTGCCACCATCCCGGCATTGTCTTGTGTCATGGTTTCAATCTGCGCCAGCGACGTATTAATCAGTGAAAGCGCCGATGTCTGCTCGCGGGTGGCGTGACTGATTTCTTTAATCAGCCCCGACATCTGCACCACTTCACCGATAATTTCGCTGATCTGTTGACCGGCGCTTTCTACCATCTGACCGCCGGTTTCAACGCTGTGCATATTCGCTTCGATCAGTGCTTTGATTTCTTTGGCAGCGGTAGCAGAACGTTGCGCCAGCACGCGTACTTCCGCGGCGACCACGGCAAATCCGCGGCCTTCGGTTCCGGCGCGGGCGGCTTCCACGGCGGCATTGAGCGCCAGAATGTTGGTCTGGAAGGCAATGCCGTCAATCACGGAAATAATGTCCACGACTTTGCTGCTGGCCTGCGAAATTGACTGCATCATGCCGATCGTGTCCTGCATGATTTCGCCGCCTTTCTTCGCCACGGATGCGGCGCTGTCCGCCAGTTTGCTGGCCTGAATCACGGTGTCGGCGCTTTGCCCGACGGCACCGGCAATCTCTTCTATCGCCGCAGCGGTTTGCTGAAGATTGGCCGCCGTTTCTTCGGTACGTGCGCTGAGCGCCGTGCTGTTTTTTGACATCAGATTGCTGATATTTGAAATCCCGCCGACCTGCGCCCCGACATCTTCCACCAGAGAATGCAGATTCAGGCCAAACTGATTCACTGAACGCATCAGCAAACCAATTTCATCGACGCGGTTAAAATGCACGGAATCGGCTTTTTTCCCGGAGACTACCTGCTGCGCCTGACCCAGAATCGTTTTTATCGGATTGCGGATTTGTGTTTGCAAAAAGAGATCGGCGAGCAGTAACAGGACCATAGTTGAAATAGCTACCCATGTCTGACTGGTCCCCGTCAGCGGAAATAACAGCGGGAAAATGCCCGCGATAAATAATGGTAAACGTAAACGCCAGCCTACCGGCAGTTTTTGTAATACCGAAACGAGTGAAAATAAACCGGTGCGCACCACCAGACCTTTATAAAACTTCCGGCTTCCGGCATTTTTATCTTTAACTAATTTGTATAATTCTTCTGCGGTTTTAATTTCGTGCTCTGTGGGTTTATTGCGCACGGAAATATATCCCGTCAGTTTATCCTGATGATGTACCGGCGTGACGTTGGCGCGAACCCAATAGTGGTCGCCATTTTTACGGCGGTTCTTCACCAGCCCCGTCCAGCTGTCGCCCTGTTGCAGGGTAAACCACATGTCGGCAAAGGCTTCGACTGGCATGTCGGGGTGGCGGACTAAATTGTGGGGTTTGAAGATCAGTTCGTCTTCGGAGAATCCGCTGACATTGATAAACGCGGAGTTCGCATAAATAATCCGGCTGTTGACATCCGTCGTGGACATTAATGTGGTGTCGGGATCTAAACCATATTCCCGTTGTGTCACTGGCATGTTTACGCGCATGAAGATCCTCTGTGTTATTAAATAATATTTAATAACGTTGTTATATTGTTGATTTGCTGTGTTATGACCTGGTTATAACGTCCAAATGATTGTTAGCACACTCCATGACGAAACTACTATGCAATGATTCATTGTTACTGACCAGAAATATTTAAATTACAAAACCAGGTTGGTGGCGCGAGATAATATTAAAGGTTAATTTTATTGTTGAATTAATATAAATGTAATTTTTATGTGGAATGAAAGTTTTAATGTTGGTAAAGATAAAAAACTGTATTAAGGCAAATTTCATGCAGGAGGGGGTAGTAATATAACTTAGCGATTCTGAATAACGATTGCGCGCAATAAAAGTACGATTTCAGGGGCGTTTTTCATTCAAGCACAACTGAATGATCCGGCAAATACTGGGCAAATTCTGAAAATGCGCAAGGCGGGCAAATCCGCATCCTCTGTCCAGCGATGGGGGCCTTATTTGACGTTTAACCCAATCGTTCTGAATGTGATACTTTAAATTAACAATGTGCCCGCGGGTCAGGCCCGCCGCACTGAATTCAGATCAGCACAGAGGGTTTATGGCGGTCATTTCCGAGCAGATTATTAAACAAGCCAAACAGTTACGCCGTGAACTCCACACCCGGCCAGAGCTGGGTCTGAATGAACATCATACTTCGCGAAAAATCAGTGAACTGCTGCTGTCTTTCGGCCTGGACGTCCACACCGGACTCGCCGGAACAGGTATTGTCGCGACCCTGCGCAACGGCGACGGGCCTTCAATCGGCCTGCGCGCGGATATCGATGCGCTGCCGATTCAGGAACTCAATGATTTCGAACACGTCTCGCAAAATCCCGGCCTGATGCATGCCTGTGGCCACGATGGCCATACGGCGACGTTACTCGGCGCGGCGCGACATCTCAGTGAAAACCGCCATTTTCGTGGCACGGTACATTTCATTTTCCAGCCGGCGGAAGAGAATGCCGGGGGCGGCCAGATGATGGTTAATGAAGGGCTGTTTGAACATTTTCCGATGCAGGAAGTGTACGCGCTGCATAACTGGCCCGGCCTGCCGGTCGGTGAAGTGGCGGTCAGCCAGGGCGCGATGATGGCGTCGCAGGATAATTTTCACATCACGCTCACCGGCAAAGGCTGCCATGCGGCGATGCCGGAACTGGGTGCGGATCCGGTGGTGGCCGGCGCGCAGCTGATTTTGTCGCTGCAAAGTCTGATTTCACGTCGCCTGTCGCCGCTGGAACAAACGGTGATCAGCCTGACGCAATTACAGGCGGGCGAGGCAATCAACGTGATCCCGGAAACGCTGCACATGTCCGGCACGCTGCGCTGCCAGAGCAATGAAACGCGCATGACCTGCTGGCGGTTGATTGAAGAATACGTCAAGTCCGTGCCGCTGCCGTTTGGTGTTACAGGCGAAGTTCGCTGGGAGTTCGGTTATCCGGTCACGAAAAACCATCCGGCGCAGGCCGAAAATGTGCGCGAAGCCGCCGAGCACTCGCCGGGCGTAACAAAAGTGCATTTCAATAATCCGCCCTCGATGGCGGCAGAAGATTTTGCGTATTTGCTTGAGCGGTGTCCCGGGGCTTATTTCTGGCTGGGTGCCGACGGCGCAGAACCTTCCGCGTCGCTGCACAATGCCCGTTTCGATTTTAATGATGATCTCATTCCTCTGGGCATCGGCATCTGGGTAACTCTGGTGGAAAGACAGCTGAAAGATGCAGACGCTTAAACGGCGGACGACGGACTGATAAACGTCCGACACAAAAAAGCCAGGCACATAAGTTGCCTGGCTTTTTTTGTGTTCACTCCGGGCGATCAGATCCCCAGCGCTTTTTTCACCGTGCTTTCTGCCGGTTGACCGTTGCGGGTGGTCACGCCGTTCAGCCAGCCGGTCAGCAGTTCCGGATGTTTCGCCAGTTCGGCGCGGGCGGCGTCTTCCGGGCTTTGCTTGTCATCGAGCACGCGGGTGATGATGGCGTTTTCCAGCGGTACGTTAAATTTCAGCTGCGTGAAGAAACGGTTGAGATTCGGGCACTGTCCGGCAAAACCTTTGCGCGTCACGGTGTTCACCGTCGCACTGCCATAGTTCGCACCAAACCATTTATCGCCACCGCTCAGATACGTCAGCTTAAAGCGCGTGTTCATGGCATGCGGTTCCCAGCCGAGAAACACAATCCATTGCTTGCGATCCACTGCCCGCGTTACCTGCGCCAGCATGCCGCTTTCGCTCGACTCCACCAGATTCCAGTTTTGCAAACCAAAATCATGCTGGTCGATCATCTTCTTAATGTTCTGATTTGCCGGTGCGCCCGGCGCGATGCCGTAGATCTTGTGATCAAACTTATCCGCGTATTTCTCCAGATCGGCGAAATCCTTCACGCCCGCTTTTGCCACGTAATCCGGTACGGCCAGCGTAAATTTGGCCGCCGGTAAATTAGCGCCGATGACGCTGATGTCATCGGTGAATTTCGCGATAACCGGTGCCTGTGCGGGCATCCAGTTACCTAAAAACACATCCAGCTGGCCGGTTTTCAATCCCTGAAATGCCAGCGCGACGGAAAGGTTTTGCACTTTTTGCTGATAACCCAGCGCGTTCAGCACCACGCCGGACACGGCGTTGGTCGCCGCAATATCCGTCCAGCCGGGGTCGGACTGATTAACGGTGGCACATCGGGCGTCGTCAGCGGCGAAACTGCTCTGAGGCAGCAGGCTGGCACTGGCCAGAAGCATCAGCGTGGTGAGTCTTTTTATCATCATCTTATTCCCCGGTCGGGTGTTTATTAGGGCGCGGGTAACGGGCAAAAGCTTCCTGCTCGTCCAGCGTCTGGTGGTTACGGATAAAACGGTGCGAAGCGGCCTGATGCGGCTGGAAATCCCATTGCGGAATAGCATCCCGCCCGGCGATTTCGGTCAGATACAGCCGTTTTAACTGGCTGGCGCGAACCTGTTTATTCAGGGTATTTAAATCCCAGCGGGCGGCGATTTCGGCCGCAAACGCCGCGACGGTATCGCGATGTTCGGCCAGCGCTGCGAGGTTTTTCAGCTCAAACGGATCCTGCTCAAGCTGGTACAAATGTGGCGCTTCAGTCAGCGAATGAATGTATTTCCACGGCCCGCGGCGGATCATCACCATCGGCTCAATCGCGCCTTCCGCCAGATATTCAGCGCAGGCTTCGTCCGGCCCCGGCTGGCCGTTAAGATGTGGCACCAGACTGTGGCCGTCGAGCGGTGCAACCGGGTGCTCAAGGCGTTCCGCGCCGCCCGCCAGTTCGGTGAACGTCGGCAGTAAATCCACCAGAGAGACGTTGCCGGCGACGCGGCGGGGCGCAAAGCGTTTCGGATTATGGACAATCAGCGGGACGCGCACAGCACCTTCGAAGAAGGTCATTTTGTACCACAGCCCGCGTTCACCCAGCATTTCGCCGTGGTCGGCAATCACAAATACCACAGTGTTTTCTGCCTGACCGGTTTCTTCCAGCGTGCGGACCACTTCACCAAAACAGTCATCCACGTAGGCAATTGAGCCGTAATAGGCGTGACGGGCGCGGCGGATTTGTTCGTCGCTGAGCAAACCGTCTTCGAGCTGATACATGGCGCGCAGGCGCTGCGAGTGCGCGTCGTCTTCCACATCGCCCGCGCCGGTTTTCGGCAGATCGATATCTTCCTGCGCAAACCGGTCGAGATAACGGCGCGGAATGGCAAACGGATCATGCGGATGCGTCAGTGAAAGCAGGAGCAGAAACGGCTTATCGTCCGGTTTCCGTGCTGCGTCGTACAACCGCTGGCGCGCCATAAACAGCGCTTCATCATCGAAATCCAGCTGGTTAGTGCGTACACACTCACCGGCTTCCAGCACTGAACTCATGTTGTGGAACCAGTCCAGACGGCGTTCCGGGTTTGCCCAGTCCGGCGTCCAGCCAAAATCTGCCGGATAAATATCGGTGGTCAGGCGCTCGTCAAAACCGTGCAACTGATCCGGGCCGCAAAAATGCATCTTGCCGGAAAGCCAGGTCTGGTAACCCTGTTCGCGCAGATAATGGCAGAAGGTCGGCGAGTCGGCGCGAAATTCAGCGGCGTTGTCGTAGACACCGTTGTTTGACAAAAACTGGCCGGTCATCAGCGCCGCACGGGAAGGGGCGCACAGCGGGCTGTTGCAGTAGGCGGATTCAAAGACCACGCCTTCGTCGGCCAGTTTGTCGATATTGGGCGTCAGGCTGACATTATTTCCGTAGGTGCGTAATGCCCCGGCGGTTAACTGATCGGCCATGAGAATAACGATATTCGGTTTATTTATAAGCATAGTTAGCCTGAAAGAAAAATTAATTAGCAAATCGTGATATTTTTATCGCATGCCTTTTTAATTCTGTGAAGAGGTTATTAAATTATCATGGCATAAGGTGGGTTTATGGCAGGAAAATTAGAATTGCCTCCGTTGCAGGTTTTAGTGGTATTTGAAGCGGCCGCGCGACACGGTAATTTTACCGCGGCGGGAAATGAGCTCGGACTTTCGCAACCGGCGGTCAGTCAGCGTATTCAGATGCTGGAAAATCTGCTCAACGGACCGCTGTTTGAACGGCGTCACCGGGGCGTGCAACTGACCGAATCGGGCAGTGCGCTTTACCAGATTGTCCGCGCCAGCCTGAGCGACATCAGCGAGCAGATGGAACGCACGCGATATCAGCGCAGTACGCTGCGGATTGACACCGACATGGGCTTCGCCACCTACTGGCTGATGCCGCGGATGAACGCGATTCAGGCACTGATCCCGGGTGTGGAAGTGCAGGTGTCGACTTCGCCGAATGACTATAATTTTCGTGATAACAACGCCCATCTGGCGATCTATTTTGGCAACGGTAACTGGCCGGGGACGCATGCGCAAAAGCTGTTTCCCGAGGATGTTATTCCTGTCTGTAATCAGGTGGTTATGGATAAACTTGGCGATAATCCGCTGCCGGAAAAACTGATGCATTTCCCGCTGCTGAAGCTGCCGGAAACCCGTCCGCAGCGCTGGCTGACGTGGGAAGACTGGTTCCGTTCGCAGGGCTTGCCCGCGCAGCACCATGCCGGATCGCGCACCTTTAATGCGTACTCGCTGGTGATCCAGGCCGCGGTCGAAGGACAGGGGATTGCGCTCGGCTGGCGGCCGCTGATTTCGGCGCTGCTGGAAAGCCGTCAGTTGTTCGTTTGCGGGCCGGAAGTGCGCACAGAACGGGGCTATTATCTCATCTCTTCCGGCAGTAAACCGGCGTCCGTACAGCAGGAAAAAGTGACCCGCTGGCTGTTAAATGAAGCATGGAATTTTCATCATCATTCCGCCCCTGTTTCCCGGCAGAAATAGAGTGTATTTCACAAATGGTCATAAGCTAATGCGAAATAACTCTATTTAGAATCCTAAAAGACATCACTTATTTTATTATTTTGAGTTAGCGTGTCAGGATAATTAACAGAGTGCGAAACCATTATGACGCAATCCATCATCGAGTTACGTCGTGTTTTTAAAAGTTATTCTCCCTCTACCGGAAAGAAACTGTTTTCCCGCGAGGAGAATAAACCGCCGGTCAATGCGCTGGACGATATTAGTTTGCAAATAACAGCCGGTGAGATTTTTGTTATTGTCGGGCTTTCCGGCTCGGGGAAATCGACGCTGCTGCGCACGCTCAATTTTCTCATTCAGCCCGGTTCCGGCGATGTCCTGTTTCAGGGGCAGGCGCTGGGCAGCCTGAATGCCCGCGAAATGATTGAACTGCGCCGCAGCCAGATTGGCATGGTTTTTCAGTCGTTTGCGCTGTTTGACGAACGCACCGTGCTCGATAACGTGGCGTTCGGGCTGGAAGTGTCGGGCGTCAGCCGTGACGAACGGCACAAAAGGGCGCACGCGATGCTGGAAAAGGTCGGGCTGGCGCACGTTGCCGCGCAGTATCCGCATCAGCTTTCCGGCGGCATGCAGCAGCGCGTCGGGCTGGCGCGGGCGCTGGTGGTGAACCCTGCGGTGTTGCTGATGGATGAGGCGTTCTCGGCGCTGGATCCGATTATCCGCCGTGATATGCAGTCATTGCTGCTGGTACTTCAGGCAGAACAACAGCGCACGGTGGTTTTCGTTACCCACGATATGGAAGAAGCGCTGCGTCTGGGGACGCGCATTGCGATTATGGAAGAGGGCAAACTGGTGCAGGTCGGAACGCCGGAAAACATCATTAACGCTCCGGCGTCGCCTTACGTCCGACACTTCTTCTCCGGCGTGGATACCTCGCGCTGGCAGCTGGCAGAATCTTTCGCCGATGTCTGGCAGCCGACTCTTTAAGTCTTTTATGCAGAGAACGTTATGGCCTATCCCTTAGATTTTAGCCGTCAGATCGACAGCGCCATTCACGCACTGCTGGTGCATGCCGGTGGTTTTTTTGATGGCCTTTCGGCTGGCATCGACGCCGTTGCCGGCGGCCTCGAAACCCTGACCGGCTGGCTCTCGCCGTGGGGGTTGGTGTTTCTGGCCGTCGCGATTGGCTTCTGGCGTATTGGCAAAGGCTTCGCGCTGTTTGCATTGCTCGCCACGCTTTACATCGTTTACAGCGGCTACAGCGATCACGCGTCCATCACGCTGGCGCTGACGCTTTCCTCGACATTTTTCAGCCTGCTGTTTGGCATTCCGCTGGGGATCTGGAGCGCACGCCGCGCCACCGTCGGCAGTGTCGTGCGCACGCTGATGGACTTCATGCAGACCATGCCCGCATTTGTTTATCTGATCCCCGCGACCATTTTGTTTGGCCTCGGGCGTCCGCCGGGCATTTTTGCCACCATCTTATTTTCCATGCCGCCGGTGGTGCGCCTCACGGATCTGGGGATCCGCCAGGTAAGTCAGGCGCGTATCGAAGCCGGGCTGGCGTTCGGCTGTACGCCGTGGCAGTTGCTGTGGAAAGTGCAACTACCTGCCGCGCAACCGGCAATTATGGCGGGCGTGAACCAGACGATTATGATGGCAATGTCGATGGTGATTATCGCCTCGATGGTCGGAGCCGGTGGTCTGGGGAATGATATTCTCAGCAGTATTCAGCAGCTGGATATCGGACTCGGGTTACAAAGCGGAATTGTGGTGGTGCTGATGGCGATTTTGCTGGACCGGCTGTCGGCCAGTTTTGCCCGTAAACAGGGCGGCAGGGCGTAAAAAAGGCCAGACGTGTGACAGCGTCTGGCCTTCTGATTTCATCAATAAGACTTACACGCGGAAATGCCCGACGGCGAGTGCCAGACCGGTGGCCTGTTCCTGCAAGGCTGACGCCGCGCCGGTAGATTCCTGAACCATCGCCGCATTCTGCTGCACCATGCCATCAAGCTGGGTAATCGCCTTGTTGATTTCATGAATGCTCAGCATCTGTTCTTCGGACGCGTGGGTGATTTCCATCATCACGCTGCTGACGTTCGAGACGTTACTGACGATTTCACTCATGCTGTCGCTGGCCAGCTGCACCTGCGCGGAACCCGACGCCACGCTGCTCACCGTTGATTCAATCAGCACTTTAATCTCTTTTGCTGCCTGCGCGCTGCGCTGTGCCAGACTGCGCACTTCGCTGGCGACCACGGCAAATCCACGCCCCTGTTCCCCTGCACGCGCGGCTTCAACCGCGGCGTTCAGCGCCAGAATGTTGGTCTGGAACGCAATGCCGTCGATGACACCAGTGATATCGCCGATTTTTGACGACGCGCTTTCAATCGTTTCCATCGTCGTAATGACTTTCGTCACCACCTCGTCGCCACGTGTGGCGGCTTCTGAGGCGGATTTCGCCGTCGCGCTGGCCTGTTTAGCGGAACTGGCAGACTGAGAAACCGTAGCGGTGATCTGCTCCAGCGACGCGGCGGTTTGTTGCAGGCTGGCCGCCGCGGATTCGGTACGGCCCGACAAATCGTTATTCCCGGCGGCAATTTCGTCGGCGGCAATTTTAACGGATTCACTGGTGCTGCGGATTTCGGACATCACCTTGCTGAGTTTATCCACGAACGTATTGAACGCATGGGCGATTTGCGTCACCTCGTCGTGGCCGTCGGTCGGTAAGCGCTGGGTCAGATCGTCCTCACCGGAGCTGATGGCGTTAAGCGTATCGCGCACCACCGACAAACGGCGGAACGATCGGGTGATGATCAGGCCAATCACGGCGGCCGAAATCAGCACGATCACAATCAGCGTAATCACCGAAGAGGTCAGCAGCGAACGCATACCCGCCGTTGACTCCCTCTTGTCCTGCAATACAAGCGTGTACCATTCGGTGCCCGCGACCGGCAGAGCCCGAACGCGCTTTGTTGCGCCATTCAGCTGAATATCCACCGGCGTTTTCGCTGCGAATAAATCCTGCAAATTCACGCCTTCCGCCAGCGAGCTGAACGGTTTCAGGGCCAGCTTATCGTCCGGGTGCGCGATGATGACACCGGACTTATCCACCAGCATCCCGAAACTGCCGGGCGTCGGATGGAGGGTATTGACGTTATTCACCACGCTGTCCATCGAGACATCACCGGCGACAATGGCTTTCAGCGTGCCGCCGTCCATCACGGGTACGGCGAATGTGACCACTAACTTACCGGTGCCGGCATCAACATACGGCGGCGTGGCGACCGGATGCCCGGCTTCGGCTGCCTGCCTGTACCACGGGCGGCCGGTCGGATCGTAATCGGACGGCACGCCGGTCGGATCGGAGAATTTCGCGGTTTTATTTGCATAACCGACGTAGACGTTAGTAAACCCGCCCGCGCTGGCAATTTGTTTAAGTACCGGAACCGGATCTTCCGTTAACGCAACTGACTGAAGTGAAACAATCATCCCTGTTTTTGAACTGACCCAATCGCTGATCCCTTGCGTGTGGCTGGAGGTCAGGGCGTTCAGCGTGGTATCAGTCGCCTGACTGTTGTATTTAGCTGCAACGGTGTAACTGAGGAAGGTATTGATCACCAGCGAGCAGGCCACAATGGCGATGCAGGCTGTAATAATGCGCGAACGGATGGTCTTTAACATGGGCGTTTCCCTGGAAGGAATCTTAAGATTTAGATAACGGCAGAAAGGCGAAAAACTTGAGGTGTGTCACAAAAAATAATGGATGGGGAATGAAGGCGTGATAGCTGTAGTCGTAAGGTATTTGTTTTAAAAATATTCCTAACATATTGATTTAGATCGAATTATTGAGTTTCGTGTGATTTTGGCGTCTAATTAAAAACCATTTTTTGTATGCGGTTTTTATTCGATCTCACGGAACACATCATGACTAAAATGGACTTTTCGCAAACAGCCGCCTTTATCTGGTCGGTGGCTGATTTGCTGCGCGGTGATTTTAAGCAATCCCAGTATGGCCGCGTGATTTTGCCGTTTACCTTACTTCGCCGCCTCGAATGTGTGCTGGTAAAAAGCAAAGACGCGGTGGTGGCGCAGGCCGGAAAAATCAAAAGCATGAACCTGCCGCAAGAGGCGCAGGAAAAGCTGATTTTACGCGCCGCAGACGGTTTGTCGTTTTTTAACACCTCGCCGATGAGCCTCAGTAAACTCGGGCAAAACGGCATCCGCGATAATCTTGAAAACTACGTCCAGAGCTTCTCCCAGGACGCCCGCGAAATCTTCGAGCATTTCAAATTCAGCGAGTTTGTCAGCCTGCTTGACGAAGCCAATCTGCTGTTCAAAGTCGTACAGAAGTTTGCCACCACCGATTTAAGCCCCGCTGCCGTATCCAATCATGACATGGGATTTGTGTTTGAAGAGCTGATCCGCCGCTTCGCCGAAGGCTCGAACGACACTGCCGGTGAGCACTTTACACCGCGCGACATCGTGCGCCTGACCACTGCGCTGGTGTTTATGAAGGACGACGAAGGGCTGACGCGCGACGGGATTATCCGCACGATTTATGATCCGACGGCGGGAACCGGCGGCTTTTTGTCGGCGGGCATGGAATACGTTAACGAGCTGAATCCGAACGCCGTGATGCGCGCCTTCGGCCAGGAACTGAACCCCGAATCCTACGCCATCTGCAAAGCCGACATGCTGATCAAAGGGCAGGACGTCAGCCTGATTAAACTCGGCAATACGCTCTCTAACGATCAGCTGCCGGCAGAAAAATTCGATTACATGCTCTCCAACCCGCCGTTCGGCGTGGACTGGAAGAAAATCGAAAGCGACATCAGCGACGAGCATTCTGTGAAAGGCTTTGATGGCCGTTTCGGCGCCGGGCTGCCACGCGTCTCCGACGGCTCGCTGTTATTCCTCCTGCACCTCATCAGCAAAATGCGCGATAACGGCAGCGCGGCGGGCAGCCGCATCGGGATTATCCTCAACGGTTCGCCGCTGTTTACCGGCGGCGCAGGGAGCGGCGAAAGCGAAATCCGCCGCCATATTCTTGAAGCCGATCTGCTCGAGGGCATCATCGCGCTGCCGACCGACATGTTCTACAACACCGGCATTTCCACCTATGTGTGGATCCTTTCGAACCACAAAGACTCGGCGCGCAAAGGCAAAGTTCAGCTGATCGACGGCTCGGACTTGTGCGGCAAAATGCGCAAATCCCTCGGTTCCAAACGCAACCTGATGGGCGCGGACGATATCGCGCTGATCACCCGCACATTCGGCGATTTCAGCGCCACCGGCCCGACGCCGTTACACGAGCTGGGGCTGGAGAAAGCGCCGGAGCAAAAGTCTGGCCGGGGGCGTCAGTCCGCCAGCAGCAAAAAAGACGCACCGAAAACCTTCGCCAGCAAAATCTTCGCGAGTACGGATTTCGGTTACCGCCGCCTGACCATTGAACGCCCGCTGCGCCTGACGTCGCAGATTACCGACGACGCCATTGCCGCGCTGCGTTTCGCGCCAAAGCCGCTGAACGCGCCGATGGAACGGTTGTATCAGGATTTCGCCGCGCCGTGGAATGCGCAGACTTACGGCGATTTCAGCGATGTGGAAACCGGAGCCCGCGCCATTATCAAAGCCGATTTCCCCGAGCTGAAAGAGAAACAGATTAAAGATCTTCTCGCTCCCAACCTGTGGCTGGCGCAACGCACGCTGATGGAGAAAGCCCGTCAGATCCAGAGCGCGTTTGGTGTTACCGAAGGCGGTAAACACAACGCCAGCAATAATTTTAATCAGTTTGAGAGCTCACTGAAAACGGCAATCAGTATCGCTTGCGTAAAGCTGGATACCAGAGAGAAAAAGCAATTCATTGATGCCGTGACTACCAAAAATCCTTCAGCCGAACCGGTGGTGAAGAAAGTCCTGAAAGAGAGTGAACAGCCGTTGTATGGCGCTTTTCGCTACAAAGGCAAAGTCGTCGAATTCGAACCTGACGGTGAGTTACGCGATAACGAAAACGTCCCGCTCAATCCCGCCATCCCCACCAGCCTGCTTGTCGAAAGCTATTTCGAACGTGAGGTAAAACCACACGTCCCCGACGCCTGGATCAACGCCGACAAACGCGATGCCAAAGATAACGAGATCGGCGTCGTCGGTTATGAAATCCCTTTCAACCGCCACTTCTATGTCTATCAGCCGCCACGCGATCTGAAAGAGATCGACGCCGATCTGGACGCCGTCAGCGCCGAAATCATGAAGTTGTTGCAGGAGGTGCATTCATGAGCGGGCGGTATAAGGCATATGGGGAATATAGAGTTGTTAAACTTAATGGGATAGAAAAATTACCCTCTCTTTGGGAGATAAAACAAGTACGCTATTTGCTTAAAGACGGATATGAAGGAATTAAAATAGGCCCATTCGGGAGTGCCCTCAAATTAGATGACATGGTTGAAGAAGGTGTAAGGGTTTACGGACAAGAAAATATCATTAATAAGGATTTCTCTTTAGGTAGCCGGAATATTAGTTTTAATAAATATAAAGATATGGTTTGTTATGGGGTTTCGGTCGGAGATATATTGATAACTCTGATGGGCACTAGTGGTAAATGTGAGATTTTTCCTTATGAAGCAAAAAAAGGAATAATTGACTCTCATTTGCTGCGTATTCGTGTTAATAAGAAAATTATAATTCCAAGGTTTTTTAAATTATTAATTGATGAGTCACCTGAGATAAAGCATCAAATGCTCATTCAAGGCAAGGGCTCAATCATGCACGGATTAAACTCAGGGGTTATTAAGGGTTTGAATTTGCCTCTTCCAACATTTCTTGAGCAAAAATTAATTTTAAATTTCCTCGATCACGAAACCGCCAAAATCGATATCCTGATCGAAAAGCAGCAACAACTGATTGAACTGTTGAAAGAAAAACGTCAGGCAGTGATCAGCCATGCGGTGACCAAAGGGCTGGACCCTGAAGTGCCGATGAAAGATTCGGGGGTTGAGTGGTTGGGGGAAGTGCCGATAGATTGGGATATAATGAGGTTAAAGTTTGTCGTCTCTTTATATTCTGAAAAAATGTTTGTGAGTAATTCAGTGTATGTAGGTTTGGAAAATATTTCGAGTGGAAGCGGAAAATACTCCTTTAAAGAAGATGCTGTTCCTGATGGAATGTCATTACCATTTAGAAAAGGAGATGTTCTTTTTGGGAAGTTAAGGCCTTACCTTGCTAAGTCGTGGTTAGCCACTTTTTCTGGAGTATGTTCCTCTGAGTTTTTAATTCTACGAACAAATAAGCTGCATTCGAAGTTTCTCAACTATTTTTCATTGGCTAAGGAATTTATAGAGCAAGTTAACTCCGCTACTTACGGTTCTAAAATGCCACGAGCTAACTGGGAGTTTATTGGCCTTTTACCCGTTCCCAAGTGCTCATATGAACTGTCTGAATCAATCGCCGCCTTCCTCGATCACGAAACCAGCAAAATCGACACCCTGATCGAACTCCAGCAACAACAAATTAATCTGCTAAAAGAACGACGCACCGCCCTTATCTCCGCCGCTGTCACCGGCAAAATCGACGTGCGCGACTGGCAGGTTCATGTCACGCAAACCGAATCCGACGAGGTGATGGCATGATGTCGGATCCTACCAGAGAGCGGATTTTTCAGGATGAGATAATTGCGCAGTTGTGCGCTAACGGCTGGATCACCGGTAAACCTGACGGCTACGATCGCGTGCGGGCGCTGTACACGCAGGATGTGCTGGCTTTTGTGCAAACCACGCAGCCGAAAGAGTGGGAGAAGCTGGCGCGGGTGTATCCGCAGGAGGCTGAACGGTATTTCCTCGATGCACTGGTCGCGCGGTTGCAAAAAGCCGGTGAGAATGACACCGACAAACATTCGCGCACATTTGGTACGCTCGGCGTGTTGCGGCATCCCCTCAATATCCGTAACGCCAGTTTTAAACTGTGCCAGTTCAAACCGGAACACGGGCTGAACCCTGATACGCTGGCGCGGTATCAGCAAAATATCTGCCGCGTGGTGCCGGAGCTGATTTACAGCCCGTATGCCAGCGCGGAACACTTTGCGGCCACCGGCAGTAAAGCTAAAAACTGGCGTATCGATCTGGTGTTGTTCGTCAACGGCCTGCCGGTTGTGACGCTGGAGCTGAAATCCGAATTCAAACAGTCGGTGCAAAGTGCGATTTCACAGTACAAAACGACGCGCCTGCCAAAAAATCCGCAAACCAAAAAGCCCGAACCGCTGCTGACGTTTAAACGCGGCGCGCTGGTGCATTTTGCCGTCAGTCAGTTTGACGTGTTTATGACCACCCGGCTGGCGGGCGGTGAGACGTTATTTCTGCCGTTCAACAAAGGCACAGCGGAAGGTGCAAAAGGCAATCCAGCGCCAGCGGACACCAATACCTACGCGACCGCGTATCTGTGGAACGAAGTGCTGCTGCCGGATAATTTGCTGACGATCCTGGAATGCTACGTCCATCTGCAAATCGAAGAAAAAGAAGACTGGCAGGGGCTGAAATTCAAAAAAGAGACGCTGATTTTCCCGCGCTATCATCAGTGGGATGTGGTGAGCAAACTGGTGCGCGCCGCGACGCAAGAGGGCTGCGGGCATAAATACCTGATTCAGCACAGCGCCGGTTCCGGGAAATCCAATTCAATTGCCTGGGTGACGCACCAGCTTTCCCGGCTGTATGCCGCCAACGGTGAAAAACAGTTTCACTCGGTGATTGTTGTCACCGACCGCACGGTGCTCGACGATCAGCTTCAGGACACCATCGATCAGTTTGAACATGCCGACGGCGTGGTCGGGCGGATCAGCAACAAAATCGGTGACGGTTCGAAAGCCGACAAACTGGCGGCTGCGCTGGAAAGCTCGCAGCCGATCATTATCGTGACGATCCAGACTTTCCCGTTTGTGCTCAAAGCCATTGAAAACAGCCTGAGCCTGAAACAGCGTCAGTACGCAGTGATTGCCGATGAGGCGCATTCGTCGCAAAGCGGGTCGACCGCGCGGCAGCTGAAAGAAGTGCTGATGCTCGAAGCCACGGACGACGACGCGGAGTTGTCATCCGAAGACATTATGGACGCCACCATGGCCGCGCGTCGCGGCAGTAATCATCTCAATTACTACGCGTTTACCGCCACGCCGAAAGCTAAAACCCTCGAGCTGTTCGGCCAGTTACCCGACCCGAATGCACCGGCGTCAAAAACCAATAAACCGGCGGCTTTCCACGTTTATTCCATGCGTCAGGCGATTGAAGAAGGTTTTATCCTCGATGTGTTGAAGAATTACGTCACCTATTCCGTGGCATACAAACTGGCGCAAAAGCAGGCCAACGCCGATAAAGAGGTCGACAGCAAACGGGCGAAAACCCGCCTCAGCCAGTGGGTGCGCCTGCACGATTACAACATCTCTCAGAAGGTGAAAGTGATCGCTGAACACTACAAAAATCACGTCATGCACCTGCTCGGCGGGCAGGCGAAAGCCATGGTCGTGACCCGTTCGCGCAAGGAAGCGGTGCGCTACAAACTGGCCTTCGATAAATACATCAGTGAAAACCATTGCGGCAAAATCAGTGCGATGGTGGCGTTCTCCGGTGAAGTGGAATTTCGCGAAAGCGATCCGGACAGCGCGGCGTACCTCAACCAAAAATTCACCGAAATGAACATGAATCCCGGCCTGAAAGGGCGCGATATGCGCAAGGCGTTCGACAGCGATGATTATCAGGTGATGCTGGTGGCGAACAAATTCCAGACCGGTTTTGATCAGCCGAAGCTGTGCGCGATGTACGTTGATAAACCGCTCGGCGGCGTCGAATGTGTGCAGACCTTGTCACGGCTGAACCGCACATATCCCGGTAAAGCAGAATCAGGCACGTTTATTCTCGATTTCTACAACCAGCCCGATGATATTTTGCAGGCATTCCAGCCCTATTATCAGACCGCCGAACTGCTCGATATCAGCGACCCGGCACTGGTGTTCGAACTGTTCGAAAAGCTGCGCACCAGCGGAATTTTTAACTGGAGCGAGGTGGAACAGTTTTGCACGGCGTTCTACACGCAGAATAAATCCAGCGCGGCGCTGAGCAACATCTGCAAACCCGCCGTGAACCGCTGGGATCAGCGCTATCTCTCGGCGACGGACGCCTATCTGCTGGCTAAAAAGATGTTTGAGCGCACCCAAAAAACGCAGGATCCGGTGCTGATCGTCAATGCGGAAAATGCGTTTAAAGAGTGCAAACAGGAAAAAGACCGGCTGGAGATTTTCAGAAAGGATCTGGGCAGCTTTGTGCGTTTCTATGAATTCATTTCGCAGATTGTTGATTACGACAATAAAGATCTCGAAAAACTCAGCCTGTTCGCCCGCCATCTGCGCCCGCTGCTCAGGGATTTGAAAGTGCAGGAAGACGACGTCGATTTGAATAACGTCGTCATGAGCCATTACCGGCTGTCGAAGATCCGCGAGCAACATATCAGACTGAAAGCGGGAAACGAGGGTGAGGGTTTACCGCCGGGCAACGATGTCGGAACGGCAAAACCGAAAGACAGGAAAGAGGAGTTTATGTCGCAGGTTTTGGGAAGGCTAAATGAGCTGTTTATCACTGACAACCTGACTGACAAAGATCTGATCAGCAGCTTGCACGCGACGTGCGGCAAAATTTCTGAAAATAAAAAGGTCATGAAGCAGATTGCCAATAACACGCCGGAGCAGGCGATGCTGGGCGATTTCATCAAAGCAGTTGATGAAGCGGTGATGGACAGTAATGCCGCGCAGCAGAACATAATGATGCAATATCTCTCCAACCCTGCCGTCTCGAAAGGCTATGCAAAGATCATTTTCGATATGCTCAAAGCCGGATAACCGGCACCCTTTCATCCGCCTGACGCTGATTATTTGCAGCTCATTTCGTGAAACTCCTCTCAAATCTGATCACAAAACCTGCAGGGGATCTTGCGGGTTTTTTCGTCTGGTGATAGTAATGCACTACTTCACGAAATAATGTGAAGAAGGAAAGTACATTACGAATCAGTTTACAAAGGACACCCCATGTCAGAACTTAAATTTGCCACACGTCTGAACTCGTTTGCCTCGGGGGCTTATCTTTACTGGCCGGAACTGAAAGGCAAACCTTCAGTGCTGCAAATGATCGAACGTGCAGCTACGGTTAAAGGATTGACACATCTGGACCTGAATTATCCTCAGCACATGACTGATGACGTTAAAACCATGCGTCAGAAAATTGAAGAAGTCGGGCTGGCGGTCAACGGGATGCAAATGCGCTGGGATGCTCCGGAATTTAAAATCGGCGCATTCACTAACCCGGATCCCAAAATTCGTCGTCAGGCGATTGAATTAACCAAACGCGGCATCGACGCGGGGCGGGAATTCGGTGCCAGCATCATGACCCTGTGGATGGGGCAGGACGGTTTCGATTACTGCTTCCAGGCTGACTACAAAAAAATGTGGGAAGACGCGGTCAGCGCAGTGCGCGAAGTGGCGGAATATGCGCCGGACATCGACGTCAGCATTGAATACAAACCCAACGAACCGCGCGCTTACAGCATCTTCCCGAACGCGACCACCTGTCTGCTGGCGGTGGAAGAAGCCGGTTGCAAGAATTTAGGGATCACGCTGGATTTCGCGCACGTGCTGTTTGCCAATGAAGTCCCGGCGTTTGCCGCGGCGATGGTGGCGCGCCGTTCACGCCTGCTCGGGCTGGATCTCAACGATGGCTGGGGCAAACGCGACGACGGCCTGATGGTTGGCTCAGTGAACCCGCGCGCCACGCTGGAATTCCTGCTGCAAATGAAACGTGACGGCTATAAAGGTGCGTATTACTTCGATACGTTCCCGGACGCCAGTGGCCTGGATCCGGTTCGCGAAGCGGAAACCAATATCGCGACCGTGATCCGTTTACTGAAACTGTGTGAAAAGCTCGAAAACAACCCGGCGCTGAATGAAGCCATCAGCAGGCAGGATGCCGTCGCCTCTCAGCAAATCGTGAACAACGTGATGCTGGCGCAATAATAAAAGCGACCGCCACAGCGCGAGTCGCTGTGATAACCATAAAAATAACAATCCGAAGGCCAGATGATGAAAAAACTCTTACTGTCTGTACTCACCTCTACACTGTTTTGCTCCAGCCTTTATGCGGCGGATTTACCGCCCCTGCAATCCGACACCGAACCGGATCGCACTGACTGGACACAACTGACCGTCAAATATGGCCCGTTACCGGCTATCGATAAATCGCTGAAAATCGGCGGAGTATCGAAAACGCTGACCAACGAATACTGGCGTTCCCTCGGCCAGGGCTATAAAAACTTTGCTGATAAACACGGCTTCACCGTGGAATATCAGGCCGCCGCCAATGAAGACGACCAGCTTGGCCAGTTATCTATCGCCGAAACGCTGATTTCACAAGGCTTCAACGGCTTGCTGGTGTCGCCGCAAACCGACGCAAACCTGCAACCGGCGTATGAATCTGCCAAAAGCAAAAACATTGCCGTGGTAAACGTCAATGACGCCGTGATGCCAAATGCAGCGTATTACGTCGGTAACGTGCAGAAAGATAACGGCGTTCGCGTGGCGGGCTGGTTTATCAAAAAACACCCTGAAGGCGGCAAGGTCGCGGTCATCGAAGGTCAGCCGGGCGTGTATGCGGCAACGCAGCGCACCAAAGGCTTTAAAGAAACGATTCAGGCCAGCGGGAAATTCACCGTGGTCGCCAGCGTTCCGGCCAACTGGAGCCGCGAAAATGCGTACAACGCCGCAGCGACAATTTTACAGCAACATCCTGATCTGATTGGCTTCTATGCCAATAACGACGGCATGGCACTGGGCGTGGTGGAAGCCGTTGCAGCTGCCGGAAAATCGAAACAGGTTGCCGTCTTTGGCACCGACGGGATTTCCGATGCGTATGCGTCAATCAAACGCGGCGAGCTGACCGGTACGGTTGACAGCTTCCCGGTGCTGACGGGGGAAGTGGCGATGGAAGTGGTTGTCCGCCTGATTAATGGTCAGAAAATCTCCCGCGTGGTGTCCACTCCGCAGGCGCTGATCACCAAAGACAACGTCGACGCGTTCTCCACCAAAGATAACGCGAAGATTCGCCAGTTGCTGGCGCAGCAACAATAAGTCTGGCGTCAGAGAACAGGGCGAGGAGAGTTTATGGAACAGTATTGTTTGACGATGCGCGGCATCAGCAAAAGCTACAGCGGCGTGGCAGCGGTTCAGGGGGTTGATTTCTCCGTCAGGCCGGGCGAAGTCCACGCGCTGATCGGTGAAAACGGCGCCGGAAAATCGACGTTGCTCAATATCCTGTCAGGCGTCCGGGCCGCCGATTCCGGCGAGATCCTGGTGGAAGGGCAGGTGATTCAGATGAAAAACCCGCTGTCTGCACGCCATGCCGGTATCGCAATGATTCATCAGGAGTTGCAACACGTTCCTGAACTCTCCGTCGCCCAGAATATGTTTCTCGGGCGGCCCCTGACCAAAATGAAAGGGCTGTTTGTTGACCGAAAGGCGCAGTACAAACGGGCGGTGGCAATCCTGCGCCGTCTGGATCCGAGCATTAACCCGGATGAGCCGATCAAAAACCTGAAAGTCTCGCAGCAGCAGATCGTCGAGATCGCCCGTGCGCTGCTCGATGAAGCCAAAATTATTGCGATGGATGAACCGACGTCGAGCCTGACGCCGACAGAATTTGAGCGCCTGGCTGAACTGATTTCTGATCTGAAATCGATGAATGTCTCGCTGATTTACGTCTCGCACAAGATGAATGAGATCTTCAAAGTCTGCGACCGCGCCACGATTTTGCGCGATGGTAAACAGGTCGGCGTGGTGAATATCTGCGACGAAACCGAAGAAACGATCGTGACCAAAATGGTCGGTCGCAAAATCGAAAAAGTGCAGCATCATTCGTATGCCACCGAACGCATCGTGCTGAGCGTGGAAGATTTGAGCCGCGATAAAGCCGTGCGTAACGCCACGTTCAGCGTTAAAGCCGGCGAAGTGCTGGGCATCGCCGGGCTGGTGGGCTCCGGTCGCACCGAGTTGCTGAAACTGATTGCCGGCATCGATGCCAAAACCGGCGGCAACATTGAAGTGGAAGGCGTCGCGGTGAAAAAACATAACGTCAGTTCCGCCATTCGCGCGGGGATTGGCCTGGTGCCGGAAGACCGCAAAAAAGAAGGCATCATTAAAGAACGCGCCGTCAAAATGAATATGGCCCTGCCGTCGATGGCGCGCTTTACCCGTTTTGGTCTGCTCAAAAAAAGTCAGCTGAACCAGACCGCGCTGGATGTGATGACGGATTTGCGGTTACGTCCGCTCAATATCGAAAAAACCATTGGCACGCTGAGCGGCGGGAATCAGCAAAAAGTGATTATTGGCCGCTGGGTGGCCGCCGATAATAAGGTGTTTCTTTTTGACGAACCGACCCGTGGAATTGATATCGGTGCCAAGTCTGAAATTTATAATCTGATTGAGAAACTCGCGCAGCAGGGAAAAGCCATTGTGGTGGTTTCTTCCGAAATGCCGGAAATCATTCGTATCTCAGACAGGGTTCTGGTCATGCGGGAAGGGCAAATAACGAAAGAACTTAACGGCGACGATATCACCGAAGAAAATATCGCGCGTTATGCCATTAATGATGTGAAAAAAGCCGTCTGAATTTAACGATACTTTCCGACACCTACCGATTTTTAAGGCCATTATTATGACGACTCAAGGTAATGTTCAGCCAAAGGCTTTCCCTCTGGCATTATTTAAATTCAATGTTCGCGATGCCGGTACGCTGATTGGTTTACTGATTATTGTGATCACGTTCTCTTTTCTGTCGCCGGTATTTTTTACGCTGCCGAACCTGCTGAATATTTTGCAACAGTCTTCGATTAACGGAATTATTGCGCTGGGGATGACCCTGGTGATTATTTCCGGTGGCATCGACTTGTCCGTCGGGCCAACGGCGGCGCTTTCTGCGGTACTCGGCGCGACGCTGATGGTGGCGGGCGTGCCGGTTCCGCTGGCAATTATGGCAACGCTGGGCGTCGGCGCGCTGTGCGGCGTTTTCAGCGGAATGTTAGTCGCCTATGCCGGTTTACAGCCCTTTATCGTCACCCTCGGCGGCCTGTCGCTGTTCCGTGCGCTGGCGCTGATTTTCACCAACGGTAACCCGATTTTCGGCATCCCGATGGAGTTCCGGACCGTCATCAACAGCACGGTGTTCGGGGTTCCGGCACCGATTGTGATTGTTATCGCCATCGCGGCAATCCTGTGGGTGGTCATGAATAAAACGCCGCTGGGCGAATACATCCTGGCCGTCGGCGGTAACGAAGAAGCCGCGCGCGTTGCCGGTGTGCCGGTCAAAAGAACCAAAGTGACGGTGTTTGTGATCTCCGGCGTGCTGGCGTCTCTGGCCTCACTGATTCTGATTGGTCGCCTGGGCGCTGCCGAGCCGACAATGGGGAATTTATGGGAGCTGGATGCGATTGCCGCGGCGGCCATTGGCGGAGCTTCGCTGATGGGCGGCAAAGGGAGTGTCATCGGTACGCTGATTGGCGCTGTTATTTTGGGTTCATTACGAAATGGCCTGACACTTCTCAATATTCAGGCGTTTTATCAATTGCTTGCCACCGGCCTTATTATTATCATAGCGATGTTGATTGACCGGGCGACACGAGGCAAGTAATGAATCAGGATCCGCGAGCCATAGGCGCTCAAATTCGTATGAAATTGCCACATCTGACGCCACTGGAAAGAAAAGTCGTCGACGCAATCACGTCCAAAACTGATTTTTCTGAGCAAACTTCTTTAAAAGAAATTGCGCTGGAAAATAATGTTTCTGAGGCGATGATTGTTAAATTGACGAAGAAATTGAATTTCTCAGGATTTAGAGATTTCAGAAGCAGTTTGATTTATTACAACTATTCTGAAGTGGCAAATTTACATGCGGAAATTGAGCCGGGAGACTCGTCGGAGCAATTACTTGAAAAGGTATTTCGCACATCTATTCAGGCAATAGAAGAAACATTATCTATTGTCGATGTGTCGGAATTTAACCGCGCCGCTGACATTCTTTTTAAAGCCAGGCACATCGATTTATATGCCGTCGGGGGTTCTGCCGCCGTCGCCAGAGATTTGTCGCATAAGCTCCTGAAAATCGGGATCAAAACGACGGTCTACGATGATGCCCATATTATGCTGATGTCAGCAGCAGTCTTGTCGGACGATGATGCGGTGGTCGCTATCAGCCATTCCGGCGCCACCCGTGCGGTGAATGACCCGATTAAACTGGCGGCGCGCAACGGCGCCAAAGTTATCGCCATCACCAATTACGCCGAGTCGCCTATTGCGCGCAATGCGCATGTGGTTCTCAATTCAACCTCTCAGGGATCGCACTTGCTCGGGGAAAACGCTGCTGCCCGCATCGCCCAGTTAAATATTCTGGATGCCTTATTTGTGGCGATTGCGCAGAAGGATTTGAAGACAGCGGAGAAAAACCTGATGAAAACCCAGCAGGCGGTTCAGGACCTTCGGGAATACTAGAATGGGTAAAATTTTAGTCACGGGCAGCCTTCATTACGACATCGTGATCCATGCGCATCACCGCCCTGAAAAAGGTGAAACGGTGATGGGTAGCGGCTGTTCGTACAAATTTGGCGGCAAAGGTGGCAATCAGGCGGTATCCGCTGCGAAAGCGGGCGCGCAGGTCAGCTTTGCCGGTGCTGTTGGCGCAGATACACAGGGCGACTTCCTGCGTTCCGTGCTCGAAGAAAACGGCGTGAATACGGATTTTGTGGCCGTCAGTGCAGATGTGCCGTCGGGTATGAGCGTGGCGCTGATGGACGCGGAAGGGGATTACGGCGCGGTCGTTGTCTCCAACGCCAACAACCGGGTGGATGCCACGCAATTTGGCCACGACGCCGTCTGGCAACAGGTTGAGATGTTGCTGCTGCAAAACGAAGTGCCGGAAGCGGTCAATCTGGCGGCAGCCGAAGCGGCAAAACAGCGCGGCATCCGCGTCTGCCTGAACGCCGCCCCGGCGCGTGCGATGTGCAGCGCGATGCAATCCGCCGTCGGCTTGCTGGTGGTCAACGGAGTAGAAGCCCGCGACCTGAGCGGAATTGCTGTGAATACTTTATCCGACGCCCGCGCCGCCGCCGAATGGCTCGGCGGCCATTATCCGGCTGTGGTCGTCACGGCAGGTGAACACGGCGTCGCGTGGTGCGAAACCGGTGAACGCAGCCAGTCTATGCCCGCCGAAAAAGTCGAACTGATCAGCACGCACGGCGCAGGCGACTGCTTTATGGGCATGCTGTGTACGTCACTCTTGCAGGGCAAAACGCTGGCCGATTCCGTGGCAAAAGCCAACCGCGCCGCCGCCGAGCACGTTTCACGTAAAGAGTAGTGTTGGGGTAAAAAATAAGGCAGGGAAATCTCTGCCTTATTCCTTTATTCCGCAGAATCCGTTCCCGCCTCAGGTATTTTCTTCTTATCCACATGCCCCAAATCCCGGTCGGGGAAACAGATATCGCGCACGCGCTGTTTAAGCAAAGCGGCGTCCGGAAAACCGCCGTCTCTTTTGCGTTCCCAGATAAGTTCGTCATCGACCTTAATCTCGTAAATTCCACCCGTTCCCGGCACCAGCGTGACGGACGCCAGATCGGTGCTGAACGAATTCAACAGTTCCTGTGCCATCCACGCGGCACGCAACAACCAGTTGCACTGGGAACAATAAGTGATGATCACTGCCGGACGTTTTTCCATGGAATAACCCTTCTGTGCGCGGTTTTATTGCCGCATTTTTTAACATGTGAAAAGCAGATGAAGCCTTGAAAATATCATGATGTGGCGCGATTTACTCCCCGCTGCACGCCTGTGCCAGAAGCTGACGCAGCCACTGGTGCGCCGCCGATAAATGCGAGCGCTCGTGCCACGCAGCGACTTTGGTAAAACCGGGGATCGTCAGTGGTGGCGGCAATACCTCAAGCCCTGCGACGTTGCGCACCAGACGCTCCGGCACCACAGCAATCAGGTCAGTGGTTTGCAACACCGGCGGCAGCACCAGAAAACTGTTCACCGACAGCACGACGTTACGTTTTTTTCCCAACGCCTGGAGCGCCTTATCGGTCACGCCTTCGAAATTCTCGCCGCTCAGCGACACCAGCGCGTGATCGTACCGGCAGAACGTATCGAGAGAAATTGCGCCGTTTATCAGCGCCGGATGGCCTTTGCGCAGCGTACAAACATAACGTTCGTCGTACAGATGGCGAATGTGTAAATCAGGTGGCGTGGTATCCGGCGTCAGCAGCGCAAGGTCGATTTCGCCACGTTCCAGTCGCTCCTGAACCGTGGCCTCTTCGGCGCGCTGTACCGACAGATGAATGCCCGGCGCAAGCTGTTGCAGCAGGGAAAAGAACGGCACGATAATCACACTCATTGCGTAATCCGTGGCCGCCAGCGTGAATGTCATTTCGCATTTTGAAGGAATAAAGGCTTCCGGCTCCAGCAGCGCTTCAATCTGCGCCATGACCCGTTTTACCGGTTTTGCCAGCGCCAGTGCGCGCTCCGTCGGCACAATGCCGTAACGTGAACGGACAAAAAGCGGATCATCAAAACTGTCACGCAGACGTGTCAGCATACTGCTGACGGCAGGCTGCGTCAGGGAAAGTCGCTCGGCGGCGCGGGTGACATTCCGCTCGTCGAGCAGTGCGTCGAAAGTCTTTAACAGGTTGAGGTCGAGACTTTTAAGGTTGCGCATCGGCAGGGCACTCTTTGAGTTATAACGAAATATTATGTGCACTATAATATTTCTTCACTTCCGCATATAGCTGTCCGACGGCACTCTGATCGCCGGATGCCAAACTCACCGGGAAAAAAATTATGTCCGCACTCTTTACGCCGTTTACGCTGAAAGACGTCACGTTAAAAAACCGTATCGCTGTTCCGCCGATGTGCCAGTATTCCGCCACTGACGGCGTGCCGAACGACTGGCATCAGGTGCATTACGCAACGCTTGCGCGCGGTGGCGCAAGCCTGGTTATCGTCGAGGCGACTGCCGTTTCGCCTGAAGGCCGCATCACCCCGGGATGTCTGGGGATCTGGAACGACGCGCAGGCCGCTGAACTGGCAAAAATCGCCAAATCCATCAAAGCCGCCGGGGCTGTTCCGGGGATCCAGATTGGTCACGCAGGCCGCAAAGCCAGCGCCAATCTGCCGTGGGAAGGCGATGATCATATTCCAGAAGGCGATCCGCGCGGCTGGGCGACTATCGCACCTTCTGCGGTTGCGTTCGGCAAACATCTGCCAAAAGTGCCAAAAGAGATGACAAAAGCAGATATCCAGCGTGTTATGGCGGATTTCGTCGCGGCAGCCCAACGCGCGCGCGATGCCGGTTTTGAATGGCTGGAACTGCATTTTGCCCACGGCTATCTGGCGCAGAGTTTCTTTTCCGTGCATTCCAACACCCGTACTGATGAATACGGCGGTGATTTCGCCGGTCGCAGCCGTTTCCTGATTGAAACCTTCGACGCCGTCAACGCGGTCTGGCCGAAAAACCTGCCGGTCACCGCGCGTTTTGGCGTGATTGAATACGATGGCCGCGACGAAGAAACGTTGTCCGAGTCCATCGAACTGACGCGTATTCTGCGTGAGAAAGGGCTGGATCTGCTTAACGTCAGCGTCGGATTCTCCACCTGGGAAGCGCAAATCCCGTGGGGCGCAGGCTTCCTGGCACCGGTTTCGCGCCGCGTGCGCAAAGAAGCCGGTTTGCCGGTCGCCAGTTCCTGGGGCGTGGCGTCTGCGGACGTCGCCGAACGCTGCATCAGCGAAGAAGACATGGATCTGGTGATGATTGGCCGCGCAATGCTCGCCAACCCGCATTATCCGTATGCGCTGGCGAAAGAGCTGGGTGTGGAAAATCCTTCCTGGGTTCTTCCTGCGCCTTATGCGCACTGGCTTGAGCGTTACAGCATCAGCTAAAACTTCAGTGATAACATCCGCGTAAAATAGCGGTGATCACAGCAGGCAGAAGCGATCCTTCTGCCTGTTTTTTTGTGTGTCATCCAGATATAAAAATAATCGATGTTTATCATCACAAGTGATGATTTCAGTAATATCTCGTCATTGCGTATCTTGTGCTCAACGCCAGCCTGCGGGCCGGACGCTTAATACTAAGGAGCTCAACATGAACGCAATACTCTGGCCGGAAGGTTTTATCCCCGGCGAAACCGACAACTTCGCGTCTAACGAAATGATCATCACCGGCCTGACCGTGGAAGAACTGTGGGCGCAACTCGACAACACCGCCGCATGGCCGGTGTATTACAGCAACGCATCGGATATCTTTTTCCACGACGGCACCGGGCCGGGCCTGAGCGACGGCGCACGTTTCCGCTTCTGCACGTTCGGTTTTCCGGTCGAAGCGCAGGTCAATGAATACGTACCACCGGTAAAAGGCCAGCCCGCACGCATGGCGTGGCACGGCTG
This sequence comes from Rahnella sp. BCC 1045, assembly GCF_019049615.1. Taxonomy (NCBI): domain Bacteria; kingdom Pseudomonadati; phylum Pseudomonadota; class Gammaproteobacteria; order Enterobacterales; family Yersiniaceae; genus Rahnella; species Rahnella sp. BCC 1045. The sequence goes on from NZ_JAFMOZ010000100.1 coordinate 35,642, forward strand.
GGCAGAAGGCGACACCGAAACCCGGCTTGACGTCCATCACGCCTGGCTTTTCGAAGAACTCTCCGGCGGTCGCGTCCGCATTCTGACGCAGGAAACGCAAAACGGTAAACCCGCCCGTGAACTCGCGAACACGCGCCCGAACCCGATGATCAACGGCCATCAGGAATGGCTGGATGGGATGATCGGCGCGGCGAGGGAGGCGAGGGTTGGGACGGATAAACCAGTCACCGTAGCCGTTGAACGGGGGCATCTGGTGATCCGAGCCTTGGCAGAGTGACAGACAAATCATCCCAGCCACTGGGTTGGGATGTTTGCAATTACTTATTCAGTAGTTTTTTTCGGGCTTCTGACAATGCATTTTGAAGCCAGTCATAATCAATCGCACCAATGTTCGGCGATAATTCAACCTTGATATTATCCTCACCGCCTTCTTGTTGTAAAAGTGCAATAAACTCTTCATCACAATAGATTTCAGCTATTAAATTCTCATAATCAACATCGCTAGCTACCACAACTTTTAATTCGTGTTTATCACTCATTCTTAAGGCTCCAAAAATCCACGGAAATTACCCTGAGGATCGAAGCGAGCACCTCGCCCGTCAGGAGCTACGATATCAAAACCACCAAAGCGGTTTCCATCTTTGGCTGTTGCGCCAGGAGCTTTAACGATCCCATCTAATATTTTTTGCCCTTGTTCATTCATTTGAGCAGGTGTGCCCTTAGCTATAGGGAACGCACTTCCTTCACGACTTCCATGTTTTTGTAACGCTCTTCCAGCAATAGTTAGATTTCCTGCTTTAACTGAGGGGGCAGTCTTAGCACCTGTTTGTGAAAGTATATCCAATTCCAGTTGGCCAAATTTTCCGGCGTCAATTTTTGAACCTGAAGCGGATGAAATATTCTTCGCCGCATTAGCAGCTATAGCTTCAGCTTTCGCCGCCGTCGCTTCCACAGCTGTTTTACCAACCCCTATAGCTCCGGCAGCACCAACCCCGCCCGGCGTCACGGCTTCAGCAACCTGCAACCCTGCGTTGTTCAGACAGATTGCCGGAGCCGACTTGCAGCCGGATAACGCAACTTTAGCTGCTGCCACAATTTCTGGAGTTGCACCTACTATCATTGCGCCGCCAGCGACACCTGCAATGCCTGCCGACACCACCAGATTTCCTTCAGCAACGCCTTTTGCAATGCCAGCTTTACACTGTGTATCACAGTCGGGTGTCTTGCCTAACCAAAAACCAAGATCTGAACCAGCTGCCAGAGCATTATTCTCAACCTCATTCTTCCCAGCCTTCGCCCCATCAATCGCCGAGCTAACATCTCCGCCAACAACGCCGCCTGCGATCCCTGAAGCTAAGGTGGCCAGAGCCACAACACCTTGTTTTTCCTCCT
>NZ_JAFMOZ010000099.1:0-36844 GCF_019049615.1 Rahnella sp. BCC 1045
GTTTATCGGGTACATCATTTTATTGGTCGGAGTATTACAGAAATAAATTTGATAGCTTAAAATATGTTACTGACTGGTTATTTTTAAAATTAGGTGAACAAACTCTTGATGTCGAGGATTTCTTTAGAGAATCCAAGGTTTGCTTCCCTATTGATTTTGGTCGTGTAAATCGAGAAAAACATATTATGGCTGACTGGTTGTATGAATGATGCACTGATGTGAAAACAGAGCTCTTTTTCACCTGCATTCCCCACATGTTACCGGTAAAGTGAAGTCGGCCTCTGAGAAAGGCGAGGCTGGTGGTTGCCGGTATGTGCGATCAGAATATTGTTATGGCTGCAATAGGTTCACCCTTTGCCATTCTCATGTACAATGCTTGTGTTCATTTGTATAGCTCAGTGCAGTTAAACTCACTGTTAACAGGGGTTTAGACTAAAAACTGGGCGATCAACTATTTCAGACAGGAGTTGCTAATGTCCAAACAACAGATCGGCGTTGTCGGTATGGCGGTCATGGGCCGTAACCTCGCGCTTAACATCGAGAGCCGTGGTTATTCCGTTTCCATTTTTAACCGTTCTGGCGACAAGACTGACGAAGTCATCGCAGAGAATCCGGGTAAAAATCTGGTTCCGCACTACACCGTCGAAGAGTTTGTTGACTCGCTGGAAAAACCACGTCGTATCTTGCTGATGGTGAAAGCCGGTGAAGCAACTGACAAAACCATCGCATCCCTGACTCCGCACCTGGATAAAGGCGACATCCTGATCGATGGCGGCAACACCTACTATAAAGACACCATTCGCCGAAACCGCGAACTGTCTGAGCAGGGCTTCAATTTCATCGGTACCGGCGTGTCCGGCGGTGAAGAGGGCGCGCTTAAAGGCCCGTCAATCATGCCTGGCGGTCAGAAAGAAGCGTACGCACTGGTGGCGCCAATTCTTGAAAAAATCGCAGCACGTGCTGAAGATGGCGACGCCTGCGTCGCTTACATCGGCGCTGATGGCGCAGGTCATTACGTCAAGATGGTTCACAACGGTATCGAATACGGCGACATGCAGCTGATCGCAGAAGCCTATTCCCTGTTGAAACAGTCCCTGAACCTGAGCAACGAAGAGCTGGCAACCACCTTCGCTGAGTGGAACAAAGGCGAGCTGAGCAGCTACCTGATTGATATCACCAAAGACATTTTCACCAAGAAAGACGAAGAAGGTAAATACCTGGTCGACGTGATTCTGGATGAAGCGGCGAACAAAGGCACCGGTAAATGGACCAGCCAGAGCTCTCTGGATCTGGGCGAACCACTGACTCTGATCACTGAGTCTGTGTTTGCGCGTTATCTGTCTTCTCTGAAAGATCAGCGCGTTGCGGCTTCTAAAGTGCTGTCCGGCCCGGCTGTTAAACCTTTCACTGGCGACAAAGCTGAGTTCATCGAGAAAGTGCGTCGTGCTCTGTACCTGGGTAAACTCGTCTCTTACGCGCAGGGCTTCTCACAGCTTAAAGCGGCTTCTGACGAGAACAACTGGGATCTGAACTACGGCGAAATCGCGAAGATCTTCCGTGCTGGTTGTATTATCCGTGCTCAGTTCTTGCAGAAAATTACGGATGCTTACGCTGAAAACGCGTCCATTGCTAACCTGCTGCTTGCTCCGTACTTCAAAAACATCGCTGACGAATATCAGCAAGCGCTGCGTGATGTTGTGTCTTATGCTGTTCAGAACGGTATCCCGACACCAACGTTCTCTGCTGCGATCAACTACTACGACAGCTACCGTTCAGCGGTTCTGCCGGCTAACCTGATCCAGGCACAGCGTGACTATTTCGGTGCACATACTTACAAACGCACTGATAAAGATGGCGTATTCCATACCGAATGGTTGGATTAATTCGTTTAACGGTGTGCTGAAAAGCGCGCCGTTGCTTGCGTCATAAAAAAAGCCGCCAATGCATCAGCAAAGGCGGCTTTTTTACGTCTTAAAATTGACGTTATTTCTTATGACGCTGACGCAGGTTATCAATCACCGCACTCAGGTTCAAATCCTGATCCTGCAACAACACCAGCAGGTGATAGACCAAATCTGACGCTTCGTTTTTCAGCTCAAAGCGGTCGTTGACAGTGGCAGCAAGCGCGGTTTCCACACCTTCTTCACCGACTTTCTGTGCGATACGTTTGGTGCCGCTGGCATACAATTTGGCGGTGTAGGAGCTTTCCGGATCGGCGGTCTTACGCGAAGCCAGCAGCTCTTCCAGCTGATACAGAAATGCCCAGTCGGTTTCAGCAGGGTGGAAACAACTGTTGTTGCCTTTATGGCAGGTCGGACCCACCGGATTGACCAGCACCAGCAGCGTATCGTTATCGCAATCAGGCGTAATGCTGACCACGTTCAGATAATTTTCTGAGGTCTCACCTTTGGTCCACAAACGTTCTTTGGTGCGTGAATAGAACGTCACTTTGCCGCAAGATTGCGTAACGTTCAGGGCTTCCTGATTCATGTAACCGAGCATCAGCACTTCGCCAGACACTGCATGCTGGATGATTGCCGGCATCAGGTTATCGACTTTTTTCCAGTCGAGCTGGCTGATTTGTTCGCCGGTCAGCAGACCGGTTTTTACTTCCTGATTACTCACAGGCGGATCTCCACACCATTTTCAGCTAAATAGCTTTTCAGCTCGCCAATATTGATAATTTGTTTGTGGAACACCGATGCGGCCAGTGCGCCATCAACGCGTGCTTCGCGGAAAGCGTCGAGGAAGTGCGGCATTGTGCCCGCACCGCCGGAAGCGATGAGCGGAACATGGCAAACTTCGCGGATCATCTTCAGCTGTTCCAGATCGTATCCATTACGCACGCCGTCCTGATTCATCATGTTCAGCACGATTTCGCCCGCGCCGCGTTCCTGCACTTCCTTCACCCAGTCAATTGTCTGCCAGGTGGTCACTTTGGTGCGTGCTTCGTCGCCGGTAAACTGATGGACCTGATAAGTGCCAGTTGCCGCGTCGTGCCAGGTATCGATACCCACAACGATGCACTGTACACCATAACGGTCGGCGAGGCGGCTGATCAGCGTCGGGTTGGCGAGAGCAGGGGAGTTAATGGAGATTTTATCGGCGCCAAACTGCAAAATCTGCCCCGCATCTTCCAGGCTTTTGATCCCACCAGCGACACAAAACGGGATATCGATGACTTCTGCCACGCGCGACACCCAGCTTTTATCGACCACACGACCATCGCTGGAAGCGGTGATATCGTAAAACACCAGTTCGTCTGCGCCTTCTTCAGCATAACGCTTCGCTAATGGCACGATGTCACCGATGATTTCGTGATTGCGGAACTGCACGCCTTTTACGACCTGGCCGTCTTTAACGTCGAGGCAGGGAATTATCCGTTTTGCCAGCATGAAATTGCCTCCGTCACATTGAATTTACCGTCGAGTAATGCCCGCCCGACAATCACGCCTTTCACGCCGCTGTCACGCAGATTGGCGATGTCCTGCAATGAACCGATACCGCCGGAAGCCTGAAAAGCAACCTGCGGAAAACGCGCGGTCACTTCACGGTACAACTCAACGTTTGAACCTGCCAGCGTGCCGTCGCGGGAAATATCCGTGCACAAAACGTGTTTCAGGCCGAAAGGCAGAAACAGTTCCACGATCTCTTCAAGCGTGGAACTGGAATTTTCCTGCCAGCCGCTGACGGCAACGTTTTTAGTGCCATCGGCAGCAATGCGGACATCGAGCGCCAGAACCAGGGCGTCTGCACCGAAACGCTGGAACCAGCCCTGAACTTTCTGCGGCTCTTTAACCGCCGTCGAACCCACGACGACGCGGGTTGCACCGGCATTCAGCAAGGCTTCAATGTCCTGTTCGGTGCGGACACCGCCACCGACCTGAACCGGTACAGACACGCCCGCCAGCAATTTTGTCAGCAATGGGATCTGACGTGCCGCCGGATCTTTCGCGCCGGTTAAGTCAACCAGATGCAAAACTTCTGCACCTTGCTGCTGATAATCCTGCAAACGTGGAAGCGGATCGTTGCCATAATCACGCTGCTGGCCGTAATCGCCCTGATGCAAACGCACCACGCTGCCTTCGATCAAATCTAAAGCCGGGATAATCATCCTGTTTACATCTCCAGAAAGTTTTTCAGCAACTGTGCGCCCGCCGCACCGGAGCGTTCGGGGTGAAACTGCACACCGAAGAAGTTGTCTTTTTGCACTGCAGCACTGAAAGGCTCACCGTAAAGCGTCTGCGCGATCGTGTTTTCGCAAACCGGCATGGCGAATCCGTGGACGAAATAGAAGTATGCGTTTTCATCGATGCCACGGAATAAATGGCTGTCAGCGTTCGCTGTCACCTGATTCCAGCCCATATGCGGCAAAGGCAAACCGAGATCGGGCATACGGCGCACCGGCGTTTCAATGATCCCCAGCGTATCAATCCCGCCGTTTTCTTCACTGGAAGACGCCAGCAGTTGCATACCGAGACAAATCCCCAGCACCGGCTGTGTACAGGCTTTAATCAGCGCAATCAGTTCGCGCTGTTCGAGTTGTTCCATTGCCGCCTGTGCGGTGCCGACACCCGGTAAAAAGAGCTTATCTGCCTGCAAAACAATTTCCGGATCACGGCTCACCGTCGGTTCAAAACCCAGACGCTGAACCGCATATTTCACGGAAGAAAGGTTGGCACAGCCCGTATCAAGGATAACGACGTTCATCACAGCACTCCTTTCGAGCTCGGCAATGTATTGCCATCGACACGAATCGCCTGACGCAGCGTGCGCCCGAATGCCTTGAACAGGCTCTCGACGCGATGGTGATCGTTCTTACCTTTGGTGCGCAGGTGCAGGGTACAGGCCATTGCGTAGGACAGTGAACGGAAGAAGTGCTCGACCATTTCCGTGCTCAGATCGCCGACGCGCTGATAGTTAAACTCTGCCTTATATTCCAGGTGCGGGCGGCCGGAGATATCCAGTGCGCAGCGCGCCAGACATTCGTCCATCGGCAATACAAACCCGAAACGGCCAATGCCGCGTTTATCGCCCAGCGCCTTATTAATGGCTTCACCCAGCGCCAGCGCCGTGTCTTCAACGGTGTGGTGATCGTCGATATACAAATCACCTTTCACTTCGATGTTCATGCGGAAACCGCCATGGGTGGCAATCTGATCCAGCATGTGGTCGAAGAAGCCGACGCCGGTGCGGATCTTGCTTTCGCCTTCGCGATCCAGCCAGACATCCACGTCAATTGCGGTTTCACGGGTCACGCGGTTCACTTTGGCATGGCGGTCGCGTTTCGTCAGTTGCCCGGCAATATTGGCCCAGTTCAGCGTATCGCGCTGATAACGCAGCCCGGCGATACCCATATTGGCGGCGAGCTGGATGTCGGTATCACGGTCGCCAATCACATAACTGTTGGCGGTATCAATGACGCCGCTTTCCAGATATGCCTGCACCAGTTTGGTTTTAGGCTTGCGGCAGTCGCAGTGGTCCGCAGGCAGGTGCGGGCAAATCAGCACTTCATCGAAAACCACGCCCTGCGAAGTCAGGATTTGCATCATCAGATTGTGCGGTGGATCGAACGTTTCTTGTGGGAAACTGGCTGTGCCCAGACCGTCCTGATTGGTGATCATCACCAGCTTAAAGCCAGCGTTTTGCAGGGACAGCAGGGCCGGAATAACGCCGGGCTCCAGCGCCAGTTTATCCAGACGGTCGACCTGGAAATCTTCCGGCGGCTCAGAAATCAGGGTGCCGTCACGGTCAATAAAGAGCGTTTTTTGAAATTGTGGACTCTGGCTCACATGTGCTCCTTGCGGGGGCTATTTTGTTTTTCATTAATAGAGGCGGCACCGGCACCGGCACCGGGTAGCGCCTGCAATGCGGTAATGACGCGCTGGAGTTCTTCCCGGGTGCCGATAGTAATACGTAAGCAGCCGGAAAGCCCCGGTTGCTTATTCTGGTCACGCAAGATAATGCCCTGATCCCAGAGGTTTTTAAATGCTGCGGCAGATGCGGTAAAACGCGCCAATACATAGTTGGTATCGCTGGCAAAAACTGCTTCTACGCAGGCGCATTTCTCCAGCTCTTCCTGCAACCAGACGCGGTTTTCAGTCACTTCGGCCACACGCTGACGCATCAGCACCAGTCCTTCCGGGCTCAGTGCCTGTGCGGCGATATCTGCGACCGGCGTAGATATTGGATAAGGCGCGATCACTTTCATTAATAAGCCGATGACTTCGCTGTTCGCCAGCGTGAAGCCGCAGCGCAAGCCGGCAAGCGCAAAAGCTTTCGACAGCGTTCGCAAAATGGTGAGGTGCGGATATTCCTGCAACCAGCCGGAAACGCTCGCCTGCGGGCAGAATTCGATATACGCCTCGTCCACAGCAACAATCGCGCGGCCACGGGTCATTTCCAGTACGGCGCGGATTTCGTCCGGGTCAATGATATTGCCGGTCGGGTTATTCGGGCTGCACACGTAAACCAGCTTCACACCGTCCAGCGCGGCTTCGATCGCCGGAAGATCCAGAGACCAGTCGGCTTTTGCCGGAACCGTACGGCCTTCCACACCAATGGTTTCAGCACTGACGCTGTACATGCCATACGTCGGCGGACAATAAAGGATAGCGTCTTTGCCCGGTTCGCAGAATGCGCGGATCAAAAGCTCGATGCCTTCATCAGCGCCACGGCTGACCAGCACCTGTTCCGGATCCACACCGGCGTAAGCGGCGTAGCGGTTGATCACCCGTGCTGGCTGACATTCCGGATAACGGTTAAACGTCTGCTGCGTCAGTTCAAAATTTGGTGCGATGGCGTATTCATTGGCATTGAGCCACACATCACCGTTGCCACCCAGACGACGGGCGGACTGATAAGGCGTCAGTTCCTGCACGTTTTTACGGGCCAGCGCCTGAACGCTGAGATTCATTTCATTACTCATCAACGCGGCTCCTTCAGGGCATTTACACGCAGGGTGACTGCATTTTTGTGCGCAGTCAGTTGTTCAGCCTGTGCCAGTGTTTCAATCGTTTCCGCCAGCCCCAGCAACCCTTCCGGCGTTAACTGCTGTACGGTCATCCGTTTCTGGAAATCGGCCAGACCCAGGCTTGAACAGGTCGCGGTGTAGCCGTAAGTCGGTAAAACGTGGTTAGTGCCCGACGCATAATCGCCTGCGGATTCCGGTGACCAGTCGCCGAGGAAAACCGAACCGGCGCTGGTGATGCTATCGACCAACTGCTCAGGCTCGCGGGTTTGCAGAATCAGGTGTTCCGGCCCGTAGGCGTTGCTGATTTCGATACACTGCGCGAGATCTTTCGCGACAATCAGACGGCTACTTTCCAGCGCCTGACGCGCAATGTCGCTGCGCGATAACGTCGCCAGCTGGCGTTCAACCGCTTCGCCGACGGCCTGCGCCATTTTCACATCCGGCGTCAGTAAAATAACCTGGGAATCCGGGCCGTGTTCCGCCTGTGAAAGCAAATCAGACGCCACGAAATCCGGCGTTGCGCCGCTGTCGGCGATCACCAGCACTTCAGAAGGCCCGGCGGGCATATCGATCGCCGCGCCGTCCAGACTCTGGCTGACCTGACGTTTTGCTTCGGTCACATACGCATTGCCCGGCCCGAAGATTTTCGCCACGCGGGGCACACTTTCCGTGCCGAACGCCAGCGCCGCAATCGCCTGCGCGCCACCCAACTGATACACCTCTTCCACGCCACATAACTGTGCGGCATACAGAATTTCGTCGGCAACCGGCGGCGGTGAACAGAGCACCACTTTCTGGCAACCTGCGATACGCGCCGGTGTTGCTAACATTAATACGGTGGAGACCAGTGGTGCGGAACCACCCGGAATGTACAGTCCGACGGACTGAATCGGGCGGGTCAGTTGCTGACAACGGACACCCGGCTGCGTTTCGATATCCACCACGGCCAGTTTCTGTGCCTGATGGAAAGTATCGATGTTGCGCACTGCGTGCGCCATCGCCTGTTTAACATCATCGCCAAGACGCGCCGCGGCTGCTGAAATTTGCTCCGCGGTGACACGAAGATCCTGCACCTCAGTTTTATCAAAGCGGGCGCAAAACTCGCGCAGCGCACTGTCACCTTCACTGCGGACACGCCGCAGGATCTCGCTCACCGATTCAGTAATACGGTCGGAGGCAGAAATCGCCGGGCGGGTCAGCAGGTCGCGACGCTGCTGTGCGTCGCATTGCTGCCAGTCAATAGGCGTAGAGAACGCGTCAGGCTTCATGGCATTACTCCATCATTTTTTCGATTGGAAGAACCAGAATAGAGCTGGCGCCCAGCGCTTTCAGTTTCTCCATGGTTTCCCAGAACAGCGTTTCGCTGCTAACCATGTGCATGGCAACGCGTTGCTGATCGCCTGCAAGCGGTAAAATAGTCGGACGTTCAGCCCCCGGCAGCAGCGCGACAATTTCGTCCAGACGCTCGCTTGGCGCGTGCAACATAATGTATTTGGATTCGCGGGCCTGAATAACGCCCTGAATACGGGTCATCATTTTGTCGATCAGAAGCTGTTTTGCCTGTGGCATTTCGCCGTCGCGCTGAATAAGGCAGGCTTTGGAGCGGTAAATTACTTCAACTTCACGCAGGCCGTTGGCTTCGAGCGTCGCGCCGGTAGACACCAGATCGCAGATTGCGTCCGAAAGACCCGCACGCGGTGCCACTTCAACGGAGCCGTTCAGCAGGCAGGATTTGAAATCAACGCCTTTTTTATCGAGATACTGTTTGAGCAGGTGTGGGTAGGAGGTGGCGATACGAGCATTTTGCAGGCTTTGCGGACCGGTGTATTCAGTGTCCAGCGGCGTAGCCAGTGACAGACGGCAACCGCCGAAATCCAGACGACGCAGTGTGAAGTAACGCGGGTCTTCGCCCTGAGCGCGGCGGCTCAGCAGCTCTTCTTCGAGCACGTTCTCACCGATAATGCCCAGGTCAACTACGCCGTCCATCACCAGCCCAGGGATATCGTCATCACGAACACGCAAGATGTCGATCGGCATATTTTCGGCGAATGCGATCAGACGCTGTTCCTGCAGGTTGATTTTAATCCCGCAGCGGGCCAGCAGTTCGCGCGACTCATCGCTCAGGCGACCTGACTTCTGCATTGCTATCCGTAAACGTGTTTTATCCAGCATGATGACCTCAGTTTCTCAATTATTTATCGTAAATTCAGTTCGTCAGATTCTTTTACTTCAATTCCTTCGGCCATAAAAAAAGCCCCCGGAAGAAATCTTCCGGGGGCTCTCTCTGCGTTCTGCGCCACTGGAAGATCTAAACAGTCTCCCAGCACCAATCGCCTGAAAGACTAGTCAGGGTGATGGTGATGATGGTGGTTAATCAGAACGTTTGTCATGTCAGTGTCTCGTTTTGTTCATTCAGCGCCGCGTGATTCAAAACTGAATCATCCGCCACACGTATCAAATTCGTTGCCAATAAAACTAAACTATCGGGCGGCAACTGCGCAACCTTTTTTTCTTATGATGAGTTTTTCTTATCCGCAGCAGGGTTTTCATCAAATAAATGAATGATCTGCTAACAGGCGCTGAAAAATCATTACGCACCACCAAAGGGAAAAGGCGTATTTTGCTAGTATAAAGAGAGATATCTGCAACTGGTGAAATCATGCCAGAGAACAAACGGAGCGATGTATGAAAAAGATTTCGATTATCGGACTGGGCTGGCTGGGCATGCCGCTGGCAATGGCGCTGGCTTCAAAAGGGTACGACGTGGTCGGGAGCAAAACGACGCCCGACGGTGTCGATGCCGCCAGAATGATCGGCATTGAATGTTTCCCGCTGGTCTTCACGCCGGAAATGGAATGCGAATCGGACGATCTCGAAAAGTTGCTCAACGTCGATGCTTTAATCATCACGCTGCCTGCGCGCAGAACGGCGGAAGGCAGCGAACTCTATTTCCAGGCAGTACAACAGCTGACGGACAGCGCACTGGCGCATAACGTCCGGCGCATCATCTTTACCAGCTCGACGTCCGTTTACGGCGACCATGAAGGTGTGATGAAAGAAGACGCGCCGCTGCTGCCGGTTTCACGCAGCGGCATTGTACTGAAAGAGCTGGAAAACTGGTTCCACGGTTTACCGAATACGTCGGTCGATGTCCTGCGTCTGGCCGGGCTGGTGGGCGGCGATCGCCATCCGGGGCGATTCATGGCCGGAAAAACGCAGGTAAAAGGCGGTCAGCACGGCGTCAACCTGGTTCATCAGGATGACGTGGTCGCTGCCATCACCTTGCTGCTCAGCCTGCCAAAAGGTGGCCATACCTATAATCTCTGTGCGCCTTCGCATCCGGCAAAAGCCGAATTCTATCCGGCACTGGCGCGGCAGATGGGGCTGGTGCCTCCGACGTTTGCTGAAGAACCTTCAGCAGGGAAGGGCAAAATCGTCGATGGCGACCGGATCTGCAAAGAGCTGGGGTTCGAATATCAGCATACGGACCCACGAAACATGCCTTTTTAACGTACAAAACCTTATTCCATAATATTACGTTATGACCTGCCTGAAATTCAGGCAGGTTTTTTATTTGGTCTTTTATTGTTCAGTAACAACACCGCACCCTTGTCTGGTCAGATTATGTGCCGTGTATTATTAAATTTTTATTTCCCCCGCTAATTAGCCTGCTTAATAACAGGTTAATCTCCGTGACTATTCAAGAATCCTCTTAATAAATGCATTTAGCGATGTGCTTTATTCGCTTTTTACACGCACAAAGTGGCGCGGGATGCTGGTTGAGTAATAAAATTCCTATTCTTGAGCTTTCAATTTGCCATTGAGCGGCATAAACCACTTTTTTAAGCACAATCATTAAAGTTTTCCTGAAGAGATGCCGATACGTTTGTACGGCCTAAGTCCGCCGTCTCATTATTTCTTCTTATCAATCTAGTCTCATGACTGGATGTCTGCGCTCGCCTTGTAACAAATCCTTACAATCATTGTCTTTTTGCTTTTGAAATAGCGTGGTTGCTCACGTTTCCCCTACTTTTTGAACTAAATTTAACCAAAACTTTTAGGACTCGTTCCCCTGTAAGCCTTGTGGTGACTGGGTTGCGCAGAATTAGCACAATGATCACGCTATTGGAAATTTACAGCATAAAAAACTGGGTGAACTATTATTGATTGGTGTGTGTGCTAATCATTTGGCTTTAATTGGTCTTTGTACAAAATGATCTCAAAATGGCGAAAAAAGACAGCCACAGCCCCCTTTTTTAGACGCTTTTTTACTTTTGGTTTAAAACTGCGCAAATTTTTACGATAAATTGCACTTTTGGGGACAAAATAAGTTTTAAAAATGTGATGTGCGTCACACTTTATTCAAAATTCGGCAACGCCCAGATTGTATGTATAAAGGGAACGGGGTTAGAGTTGCGTCGTAGTAAGATTATTCCTAATAATGTATGTAAAAGCGTTTCACTGAATGAGACGCCATCACAGCAACGGACCCTGCCAGTACACCAAAACTGAAGTGTTTCACGATTACTTAGCAGTGCAATTGTCACAATTAATTTAGTTTACATCAGGAACAACTTTGTATTGGCGGTGAAGTAAATACCGCAGGATAAATCTATTTCCAACGTGAGATTTATTAATCAGCCAATGATCCAATTGTTTTGATAGTAAAAAATACTCCTGTCACGCCGGGTGAAACTCTTGCTGCATGGAATATGTCTATCAATCCGCCACCTTAAAAAAGTGGCATCGGTAATGGGGTAGAACAGAATGTCCGAATTGCTAAAGCACATATATGATATCAACCTGTCATATCTATTGTTGGCACAGCGCTTGATTAACGACGAAAAGGCCTCAGCGATGTTTCGCCTGGGGATTGATGACGTAATGGCAGAAACCCTGGGGCAACTGACGCTGCCACAGATGGTGAAGCTGGCTGAAACGAACCAGCTTTTATGTCAGTTCCGCTTTGACGACAGTAAGACAATTGAACGACTGACTCAGGAATCGCGTGTGGATGACTTACAACAAATCCACACCGGCATCCTGTTGTCCAGCCACCTGCTTAAAGGCCTGGCTGCGAAAGACAGCGGCGCGATGAAGAAAAGGGCGTAGCTATGTCAGGGAAAGATGCGTCAACCAAACCGGCAGAAAAAAGTATCGTCCAGGAAGCACGGGACATTCAGCTTGCCATGGAATTGATTACGCTGGGTGCCAGATTGCAGATGCTGGAAAGCGAAACGCAATTGAGTCGTGGCCGACTGATTAAACTGTACAAAGAATTGCGCGGCAGCCCGCCGCCAAAAGGGATGTTACCGTTCTCGACGGACTGGTTTATGACCTGGGAACAGAACATCCACTCTTCCATGTTTTACAACGCGTACTCGTTTCTCTTAAAGAGCGGACATTGTAATGGCGTGGAAGCCGTAATTAAGGCTTACCGTCTTTATCTGGAGCAATGTCCGGAACAGCCCGGCGAGGCGCCGATCCTTGCTCTGACCCGCGCATGGACGCTGGTCCGTTTTGTCGACAGCGGAATGCTGCAGCTCTCTGCCTGCAACTGCTGTGAAGGTTCATTCATTACCCATGCACACCAACCGCGCCACGGGTTTGTATGCAGTCTTTGCCAACCCCCATCCCGGGCAGTAAAAAAACGTAAACTTTCCCCGCAGGTTGCCGATATAACATCTCAAGAGCTGGACGAACAGGTCAAGCGCGCTGTCTGAGATTGTTAGGTTGCAGTATGTCGTCCGGAGCGGTGGTAGCACCGCTCATCATTTCCCCCTAACGTCTCCGCCATAATCTGGCCCCTTTTATGCACGTTTGAGCTGCGTAACATCGGGCAAGGTGGCACAGCCTCGCGCTTTTCCTCGCCCTAAAACCACATAGAATTAAGGATTCATCGTGCTAGTAATATTAGGTTACCTCGTGGTCATGGGCTCAGTGTTTGGCGGTTTCCTGCTCGTCGGCGGTGAACTGGGCGCATTATACCAACCCGCAGAATTACTCATTATCGGTGGTGCCGGCATTGGCGCCTTCTTCGTCGGTAACAACGGCAAAGCGATTAAATCCACTATGCGTGCCTTACCGCAGCTGTTTCGCGCGTCGAAATACAACAAAGCGTTGTATATGGATTTGATGGCGCTGCTGTACCGCCTGTTAGCCAAATCGCGCCAGCAGGGGATGCTGTCGCTGGAAAATGACATCGACAATCCGGCAGAAAGCGACATTTTTGCTAATTATCCCCGCATCCTTGCCGATAAGCATTTAGTCGAATACCTCACGGACTATTTGCGCCTGATGGTCAGCGGCAACATGAACGCCTTTGAAATCGAAGCACTGATGGATGAGGAAATCGAAACCTACGAGCATGAAAGTGAAGTCCCGGCAAACAGCCTGGCGCTGGTCGGCGATTCACTGCCTGCTTTCGGTATCGTGGCGGCGGTCATGGGGATCGTACATACCCTGGCAGCGGCGGATCGTCCGGCCGCAGAGCTCGGGGCACTGATTGCCCATGCGATGGTGGGGACTTTCCTCGGTATCCTTTTGGCCTACGGATTTATTTCCCCGCTGGCCAGCGTACTGCGACAAAAAAGCGCAGAAAACGCCAAAATGATGCAGTGCATCAAGGTGACTTTGCTGTCGAGTATCAACGGTTACGCGCCACAAATAGCCGTCGAATTTGGCCGTAAAACGCTTTACACCTCCGAACGACCTTCCTTCATCGAGCTGGAGGAACACGTTCGTCAGGTCAAATCACCGGGCCAGAAACAAACTGAAGAAGAAAAAGTATGAAGCATCAGAGCCATCCAATCGTTGTTGTACGCAAGAAAAAGAATAAGCACGGCGGAGGGCATCACGGTGGTTCGTGGAAGATTGCTTACGCTGACTTTATGACAGCGATGATGGCTTTCTTTCTGGTGATGTGGCTGATTTCGATCTCCAGCCCTAAAGAACTTGTGCAAATTGCCGAATACTTCCGTACGCCACTGGCGGTGGCCATTACCGGCGGGCCACGCAGCAGCGATGCCACCAGCCCGATCCCGGGTGGTGGCGCTGACCCGACGGTGCAGGACGGTGAAGTCCACAAAATGGATCAGTCGCAGGGCGAGAGCAAACGTGAGGCCGGAGATTTACAACGCCTGCAGCAGAAGCTGGAAGACATGCTGGCATCCGATCCGCGGCTTAAGGATTTACGTCCGCATCTGATGATTAACCTCACTGAGCAGGGTTTGCGTATTCAGATCATCGATAGCAAAAACCGCCCGATGTTCCAGCTTGGCAGCGCCATTGTTGAGCCTTACATGCGCGATATCCTGCGCGCTATCGGGCCGGTTCTGGACGATTTCCCGAACAAAATCAGCCTGGCCGGTCATACCGATGACATGCCGTATGCGCAGGGCGAACGTGGTTACAGCAACTGGGAATTATCGACCGATCGCGCCAACGCCTCGCGCCGTGAAATGATTATCGGCGGCCTGAGCGAAGGGAAGGTTCTGCGGGTGATGGGCATGGGTTCCACCATGCAGCTTAAAAATCATCCGGCCGGAGACGCGATAAACCGTCGCATCAGTATTTTAGTTCTCAATAAACACGCAGAAGAAGCGATTGAGCGGGAAAACAGTGAGGGCGAAGCGATCACAATCAATGACGCCGGTGAACTGCAAAGACAGGTCCCTGGACGTCAGACTGCCCCGGCACTCGCGCCGAAAATGAGCCCGGTTCCGGCCGTGCCAGCGACACCAGAATCATCAGCAGCACCAGTACAGGCACCATCAATACCCGGGATTACTACGCAGACGCCAGTGACACCATCGGCGGGCGCCCAACCTGCACCATCGGCTCCGGCCGCTGCGACGGTCACGGCACCTGCGACCACATCAACAAGCCGCGATTCACAGCAGAGGTGATCACGTGAGCATGGATATTACTGATTTTTATCAGACATTTTTTGATGAAGCAGACGAGTTGCTGGCGGACATGGAACAACATCTGTTGTTGCTTGATCCGCAAGCGCCCGATATTGAGCAGCTCAACGCGATTTTCCGCGCCGCGCACTCAATTAAGGGGGGCGCAGCGACCTTTGGATTTACGGTTTTGCAGGAAACGACTCACTTACTGGAAAACCTGCTCGACGGTGCTCGTCGTGCTGAAATGAGCCTGAGCACTGACATCATCAACCTGTTTCTGGAAACCAAAGACATTATGCAGGAGCAACTCGACGCCTATAAATCATCCCGGGATCCCGATGCAGACAGCTTTGAATACATCTGTGCAGCCCTGAGACAACTGGCCCTCGACGCGCAACAAGAGCGGGAGCCTGCTCCGGATCTTCACGTCGTCGAATCCGTCCCGGCGGCGAATGCCCCGGAAGCTGCACCGGCCGCACCTCCCGCACCTGCCGCAGGCAAAGGCGACCTGCGCGTACGCCTCTCCGGTCTGAAAGCCCAGGAAGTTCCGGTCATGCTGGAAGAACTGGGTAATCTTGGCGAAATTAAAGATCCGGTTCAGACCGCAGACAGCGTGGAAGCGACGCTGGTCACCACCGTGACCGAAGACGACATTATTGCTGTTCTGTGCTTCGTGCTCGAACCGGAACAAATCAGCTTCACACACGCCGCCGCCGCGGCACCAGCGGCTGTCGAAACGCCGGCCGCCGTGTCTGTCGTCGCTGAAGCTGCACCGGTTCCGGCCACGCCGCGTACTGCGCCGGTTCTGGCCGCTGTGCCGAACACCGAAGTGGCAAAAGCCCGTGCGCCAAAAGCGCCGGAATCCACCAGCATCCGCGTTGCGGTTGAAAAAGTGGATCAGCTCATCAACCTGGTAGGTGAACTGGTCATCACCCAGTCCATGCTGGCGCAGCGTTCTGACCTGCTGGATCCGGTGATCCACAGCGACCTGCTCAACAGCATGGGGCAGCTGGAACGCAACGCCCGTGATTTGCAGGAATCGGTGATGTCGATCCGTATGATGCCGATGGAATTCGTGTTCAGCCGCTTCCCGCGCCTGGTGCGTGATCTGGCGAGCAAGCTGAACAAGCAAATCGAACTGACGTTGCTGGGCAGCTCAACTGAACTCGATAAGAGCCTGATCGAACGCATTATTGACCCGTTAACGCACCTGGTGCGTAACAGCCTCGACCACGGTGTGGAAACGCCGGAAGTGCGTATCGCCAACGGCAAAGATGCGACCGGTAACCTGACGCTGTCCGCGGAGCATCAGGGCGGCAACATCTGCATCGAAGTGATTGATGACGGTGCCGGTCTTAACCGCGAACGTATTCTGGCGAAAGCCGCGTCGCAGGGCATGAACGTCAACGACAACATGAGTGACGAAGAAGTCGGCATGCTGATCTTTGCCGCCGGGTTCTCGACGGCAGAAAAAGTCACCGACGTTTCAGGCCGTGGCGTGGGCATGGACGTGGTGAAACGAAACATTCAGGAAATGGGCGGTCACGTTGAAATCCATTCCCAGCAAGGTAAAGGCACCACTATCCGCATCCTGCTGCCGCTGACGCTGGCGATCCTTGACGGCATGTCAGTGAAAGTCGGTGAAGAAGTCTTCATTCTGCCACTGAATGCGGTGATGGAATCGCTGCAACCGCTGTCGGAAGATTTACACCCGCTGGCCGGTGGCGAGCGTGTTCTGCAAGTGCGCGGCGAATATCTGCCGCTGGTCGAGCTTTATAACGTCTTCGATGTTAAAGACGCGAAAACTGAAGCGACGCAGGGCATCGTGGTGATTTTACAAAGTGCGGGGCGTCGCTACGCGTTGCTGGTTGATCAGCTGATTGGTCAGCATCAGGTGGTGGTGAAAAACCTGGAAAGCAACTATCGCAAAGTGCCGGGCATTTCTGCCGCCACCATTTTGGGCGACGGTAGTGTGGCCCTCATCGTGGATGTGTCTGCCTTGCAGTCGCTGAACCGCGATAAATTAGCAACAGGCGCAACCGCCGCATAACAAGCAAAGCTTCCGGCGACCTGAACCGTCGCCGGGTGTGAAGAACTCAGGCCGATTTAAAGATAAAAAGCAAAGGTGAACAACATGGCAGGACTTGCAACCGTGTCTAAAATTGCGGGCGAAACGGTAGGTCAGGAATTCCTGATCTTTACTTTAGGCGATGAAGAATACGGCATCGATATCCTGAAAGTGCAGGAAATCCGCGGCTACGACCAGGTAACCCGCATTGCCAACACCCCGGCATTTATTAAAGGCGTCACCAACCTGCGCGGCGTGATCGTGCCAATCCTCGACCTGCGGGTAAAGTTCGCGCAGGAAGACGTGATTTACAATGAAAACACCGTGGTGATCGTCCTGAACTTCGAAAACCGTGTGGTCGGGATTGTGGTTGATGGCGTTTCTGACGTGCTGTCGCTGAGCCAGGATCAAATCCGTCCGGCACCGGAATTCGCCGTAACCATGTCGACGGAGTACCTGACCGGTCTGGGGTCGCTCGGTGACCGTATGCTGATTCTGGTGGATATTGAGAAGCTGCTGAGTAGTGAAGAAATGGCACTGGTTGATTCGGTGACGAAGATCTAATCCTTTGAACGTCAAGGGCGTGGGCTCGCCGCCCACACTGGCCCAGAGACCCGCAATCGCGCGGGCCTCTGGACTCCACGCTCTTTTCACTGCGCGCTGCCGCAGGCACGACGGACATGTTCTGTCACCGCCGCGTGTGGCGCAAAATCTTGTCGCTTCGCGATGCCTTCTCTCGGTCTTCGAGCCATAGGTCTCGAAGCCGCTCCGTTCAGCAAGATTTTTGATCACGCCATTCCCGATCGAATAAAACCTTCGTTCTGATTCTTTTGCAAAATCCAATGCAGAAGGGTGTTGTCTTGCTCCTTCCCAGAGCCAGAGCCAGAGCCAGAGCCAGAGCCATAAGCCGGTTTTGTCCTGCTCCTTCCCCTGCGAAGGGGAAGTCTGGGATGGGGTATTAATGCCCTCTATTTGCCCGAACTCATCCCACCAGACTTCTTTCCAGAAACGTTTTACGCCATTTTGTTGGTGTGGTTCCCAGCCGCTGGCGGAAGTGATGGCGCAGGGTTTCCGGTGAGCCAAATCCTGCCTGTTCTGCGACACGGTCAATACTCAGACTGCCGTTTTCCAGCAGGGCACAGGCTTTCTCCAGCCTGACACCCAGCATCCATTCGCCCGGCGTGGTGCCGGTTGCATCATGGAAACGTCGTAAAAAGGTGCGGCGGCTCATCCCCGCTTGTATGGCGAGTTGCTCAATGACCAGCGGCGTATTGAGATGGCTGCGCAAATCATCCAGCAGAGGGGCGAGCGTTCTGGTCTGATAACGCGGCACCGGTTGCTGAATAAGCTGCGCCTGATTGCCCTCGCGCAGCGGCGGTGTCACCATCCGGCGCGCCGTGCGGTTTGCGACTTCAATACCGTAATCGCGGCGGATCAGATGCAGACACAAGTCAACGCCCGCCGCACCACCGGCGGAGGTGATGATGCTGCCTTCATCGACGTAAATCATACCGTGCTCAACCTGAACCTCAGGGAACCTTTGTGCCAGTACGTCGGTGCTGTTCCAGTGCGCGGTGGCGCGTTTGCCGTTGAGCAAACCGGCAGCGCCGAGCACAAAGCTGCCCGCGCAGATCGACACAATTCTCGTGCCGTTACGATGGGCATTTTGCAGTGCCGCAATCAGCCGGTCAGGTGCCGGTTCGTGAATGCTTCGCCAGCCGGGGATAACAATCGTGCCCGCGCCTTCGAGCAGCTCCAGCCCGCCATCCACCACTAAACGGACACCGCCCTGTGCGCCAAATGCGCCTTCCTCAACGGAGGCGACGGACAACTCGTACAACGGTTCGCCGGTCAGTTCATCGGCGCGGCCAAACGCCTCGACCGCTGTTCCAAATTCAAACGTGCATAAGCATTCGTAGGCGAGCAAAACCAGCCGCCGGTTTTGCGGCGCAGAAACGCGTGTTGCTTCGATTTTTTGCATAACAGGTCACCATCAGTTTGGCATGATCTTGACGATACATGGCATATCCGCTGATTTCCACTGCGCCGCCGATCTTCCATGCTGGACGCCTCTCAACGTTTGCAGGATTTACGCATGAAAAACACATTGGCACTGATGGCTGTGTGCCTCGCGGCCCTGATGTCAGGGCTGGAAATCTCCAGCGTACCGGTTATCTCGCCGGTTCTTGAAGCACAGCTGCACGCCAGTTTCCGCGAACTTCAGTGGATCATGAACGCGTACACGCTGGCCTGCACAACCGTGCTGATGGCAACCGGCACGCTGGCCGACCGTTTCGGACGCAAACGCGTTTTCATCATCAGTATCGCCGCGTTCGGGCTGACATCGCTGATGTGCGGATTATCCGGCAGCGCCGCGTGGCTGATTGCCGGACGTTTCCTTCAGGGCCTGAGCGGCGGCGCGATGCTGACGTGTCTCATCGCCATTCTTTCCACACAATTTCCGCAGGGCAAGGCGCGCAGCCAGGCATTCGCCGCGTGGGGGATTACCTTCGGTTTCGGGCTGGGGTTCGGGCCGATTATCGGCGCGCTTCTGGTGGCATGGCTGAGCTGGCAGTGGGTATTTCTGGTGCATTGTTTTATCGCGGTGATCACCTTGATTCTGGCGCTGAATAACGTGGTGGAATCCCGCGACGGGCAGGTCAAAAAACTCGATCTCGGCGGATTGCTGACGCTGTCGGTGACAGTGATGGGCGCAACGTATTTGATTACGCAGGGCAGCAGTCTGGGCTGGGAAAGCACGCTGGCGCGAAGCATTATTGCGGTAACGGCGCTGAGTGCGGTGCTGTTTGTCTGGACGGAGAAACGTCATCCGCACCCGATGTTTGATTTTTCGGTGTTCCGCATCCGGCCATTTTCCGGCGCGCTGATGGGGTCTGTGGGCATGAACTTCAGCTTCTGGCCGCTGATGATTTATCTGCCGGTTTATTACCAGAGCGGGCTGGGTTACAGCAGCGTTGCAACCGGGCTGGCGCTTCTTGCTTACACATTACCGACGTTGCTGATGCCGCCGTTGGGCGAAAAGCTGACCGCCAGATTCGGTGCAGCACGGCTGATCCCACTGGGTTTATTCACTATCGGCGCGGGGTTTATGCTGATGAATATCGCCGTCATAACGCACACCAGCCTGCTGCCGGGCGCACTGATTGCCGGTGCCGCGCTGGGCCTGACCAATACGCCGGTGACCAACACGACAACCGGTTCCGTCCCCGGCGACCGCGCAGGAATGGCGTCGGGCATTGATATCAGCGCGCGGCTTATCACGCTGGCAATCAACATCGCGCTGATGGGAAGCCTGCTGGTTACGGGCATCGCCGCCAGCCTGAAAGCATTGTTGCCCGCCGGAGAAAATTTACCGGCAATCGCCGAACACATCGCCGGTGGCAGCGAAGTTTCGCTGGCTGGCGGTATAGCGGCGCAGGCACTGACAGAAGGTTTTTCGGGCGTCTTACTGTACGGCGCGATTGGCGTGTGGATCCTGGCGCTGATGAGTTATTTATTGTTTAACGTGAGAGGGCGGGGCAAGACCGCATCCTGCGAGCCTTACTGACTTTCAAAACCCGCGTTGCAGACTGTGCAGCGCATCTTTGCGTAATGTCTTCCATTTGCTTGAAAAACAATTATTTTCTCTGCGCATCTTTTTACCCATTATGGCGTGATAGCCCTGCAGAAGGGGCTTTACGGATAAAGACGTGAGGCAAAATAATAATTTGATTAAGTACGACAACCGGCGTACATTGAGGCCACATGAGTTTCAGAGAGATCAAATGGAAGGTGATCGAATGTTTAAAGAACGGAAATATTGAATTTGAGGCAAGGCGCGAGATTCATCTTAAGAATTTGTTGAGCACGGGTGACATCACGCCCTTTGAAGTCGCTGCGTTGATCGGCAGGGCATCCGGGGATAATCATCAGGTTCGTCCGTACCATTACGACAGCAGCATTGATGTCCACATTATCACTGTCACGAGTGCCGGAATTCACTGGTACATAAAATGGTATTTCACAGATCCAACCAGCGTTTTTATCAGCGTTCATCATTAAGGAAAATTATGATTATTTATAAAGTCGGGGATGAGAAAAAGGCGGTGTGTAGCGTCTGTGAGGCCTTACGAACCGTAAGTTATCAGCTGCGCGATGTGCCGTTTGATGATGGCAGTGGTAGGGTGAAAAATATCATCGCGGGCGTCTGTAAAACCTGCGATAACGTTGCGGTAATCCCTTTTCAGTCTGTGCCCGCCATCAGAAAGCAGTTGCAGATACAGCGCAAGGCTGTGGAAAGTCGTGTGCCTGCGCACATGATTGACCTGCTCAATCTGGCGATTGCGGAACTCGGTGCAACGCCTGATTTCGTCCCGTTGCTGCTCAAGTATTACATTCATCAGCTGGCATCAAATCCGCAAGCGGCCAGGCGTCTGGTGACGTTGCTGACGTCAGAACTGGCGACCGGTCTGGCCAATAAACGCCTTTCCCTGAAGGGGCGTGAAATTGGCAATGATATTGATAAACTTAAAACCCTTTCCCAAATCGATAACACCACCGAATTACTCAAAGGCGTAGTATTGACCATCTACAACGACCTTCTGGTGAACCCTGACGCGAAACGCATTGCGCTGTTAAAGAGTTTTGTCGCCACCGTTGCCTGACCCCTCCAAAAAAATCTGATCCTCATCACATAAAGTTCCCGCACTTTCTGCCGATAACTGTTCCAGATAAATCCCATTTAAAAAGGAACAACATGTTTAACCGTATGAAAGTGGTCACGGGTATCGTGATCTTACTGGTGGTCTTCGGTGCTTTACAGTTGGTATCCGGCGGCCTGTTCTTTAAATCCTTAAAGACAGACAAAGACAATTTCACCACTTCGCAGGAGATCCGTTTACAACAGGCGGAATTCAACGCCAGCTGGATTTACCTGCTGCAAACCCGCAACACGCTTAACCGCGCAGGCATCCGTTTCATGCTTGACGCTAATCAGATGGGGAGCGGTGCGACGGTTAAGGAACTCATTGATACCGCGACGAAAGATCTGCAAATCGCCGATCAGCATTTTGCCAATTATCAAAAGATTCCTGTCGATGCCAGCCAGAACTCGGAATACGCGGCAGACGCTAAAAAGCAATATCAGGTTCTGCACGACGCGCTTTCTGAACTGATCGAACTGATTGGTCTGGGCCGTATCAATGATTTCTTCGAACAACCCACGCAGCAGTATCAGGACAACTTCGAAAAAGCCTTCGTCACGTATATCGATCAGAACGATCGCCTGTACAACGACGCCGTTCAGATCAGTGATAACTCCTTCACCCACGCCTTGTGGATGCTGGGCACCGTGCTGGCTGTGCTGATTATTTTCATGGTTCTGGCCTGGTTGGGTGTGCAGAAAATTCTGGTCCATCCGCTGAAAAATATTGTCGAGACCATCCGCAAAATTGCAACCGGTGACCTGACGCACGAAATAGTCGTGAAAAGCCGTAATGAAATCGGCCAGCTTGCCGATAGTCTCAAGTACATGCAGGACGAATTGATTCGCACCGTATCTGGCGTGCGTCACGGCGCCGATGCCATTTACAGCGGAGCGAGCGAAATTTCTGCCGGTAACAGCGATTTGTCTTCGCGCACCGAGCAACAGGCGTCCGCGCTGGAAGAAACCGCCGCCAGCATGGAACAGCTGACCGCCACGGTGAAACAGAATGCCGAAAACGCCCGTCAGGCCAGCCAGCTGGCACTGAGCGCGTCTGAAACCGCTCAAAAGGGTGGGAAAGTGGTGGCAAACGTGGTCGATACCATGAATGACATCGCCAGCAGCTCGAAGAAAATCACCGATATTACCGGTGTGATCGACGGGATTGCGTTCCAGACCAACATTCTGGCACTGAACGCTGCGGTGGAAGCCGCGCGCGCAGGTGAGCAGGGCCGCGGGTTCGCGGTTGTGGCCGGTGAAGTGCGTACGCTGGCGCAACGCAGCGCGCAGGCAGCAAAAGAAATTAAAGGGCTGATTGATGATTCTGTCAGCCGTATTAATACCGGTTCAGTGCTGGCTGAAAGTGCCGGTGAAACCATGCACGACATGGTGAACGCCGTTACGCGTGTGACCGACATTATGGGCGAAATCACCTCGGCTTCTGATGAACAGAGCCGCGGCATTGAGCAGGTCGCACAAGCTATCACTGAAATGGATCGGGTGACGCAGCAGAACGCCTCACTGGTTGAAGAATCCGCGTCCGCTTCGGCGGCCCTGGAAGAGCAGGCAAGCCTGCTGACGCAATCTGTAGCGGTGTTTACGCTGAGCCAGACCGCAAATAACAGCGTGCGCCAGAACCCGGGCACTTCGGCAAGACTGCCTCTGTTGACTCCGAACCTTTCAGGTTCTAAAGCCGGTTCAGGTGGAGCGCAAAGTACAGATTTAACCGAAAACTGGGAAACCTTCTGAGTCACGTACATCGCATAATTATATAAGAAAGAGGGTGACGGTCAGGGCTGTCACCCAACGAGGTTATCCATGTTTAAGCACATCCGTGTGTCCACCTGCATGTTTTTGTTATTGTTAGTTTTTTTCGTTATGCAACTGGTCAGTAGCGGTTTATCGCTGCAAGCTGCCCACACGGATAAGTTGAATTTTGAGCAGATATCCAACACCGCTGAACAGCGTGATGCGCTCAGCCAGACCTGGTCATATTTGCTGCAAACCCGTAATACCCTGAACCGCGCGGCGACGCGTCTGGCGCTGAAACAGCCGCAGGATACCGTAACGCAGCTGATGGGTGACGCTAAAAACAGCCTGAAAAGTGCTGAAGATTCTTACGCTGTTTTCCTGGCTCTGCCTCGCAGAACTGAAAAAGCCGCTGAACTGACGACCGTGAATAAAGCCAGCTACGAAGCGCTGCACGGTATGTTGCAGGTTCTGATTGATTCGTTATCGCGCGGCGACATGGACGGATTCCTCGCCAGCCCGACGCAGAAATATCAGGATTTGTTCCAGAAAGAAGTGGGTAATTACACCGCTTATGTGGGCGGACGTTTCCAGCAGGCGCAAACGCAAACTGCGGATTCTTATCAGAGCGTGATGATCAACACCACCATCGTCACGGTGCTGTTGCTGGTACTGACGGCGCTGGCGCTGGTCGTAACCCGTCGCATTCTGTTCACTCCGCTGACTATCATGCGCGGCCATTTTGACCGTATCGGTGCCGGGGATATTTCCGCGCCAATCACGGTGGAAGGGCGCTACGAAATTAAAGTGATGCTCGAAAGCCTGCAACAGATGCAGCAGTCGCTGGCCGAAACCGTCCGCACCGTACGCCACGGCGCTGACACGATGTTCTCCGGCCTGAAAGGCATTGCAGCCGGTAACACAGATTTGTCTTCACGCACCGAGCAACAGGCTTCGGCGCTGGAAGAAACCGCGGCCAGCATGGAAGAGCTGACCGCGACCGTGAAACAAAACGCCGAGAACGCCCGTCAGGCCACACAGCTGGCGCGTGATGCATCCAATACCGCAGAAAAAGGCGGCGAACTGACCGGCAACGTGGTGAGAACCATGAATGATATCGCCGGAAGCTCTAAGAAAATCAGCGCAATCACCAGCGTGATTGACGGCATCGCTTTCCAGACCAACATTCTGGCGCTGAACGCCGCAGTCGAAGCGGCGCGTGCCGGTGAGCAGGGTCGCGGATTTGCGGTCGTGGCCGGTGAAGTTCGCAGTCTGGCGCAGCGCAGTGCGCAGGCTGCCAAAGAAATTAAGGCGCTGATTGATGAATCTGTCAGCCGCGTCAGTCAGGGTTCTGTTCTGGTGGAATCCGCCGGTAACACGATGGATGACATCGTGCGCGCCGTGACCCGCGTTACCGACATCATGGGCGAAATCGCCTCGGCGTCAGACGAACAAAGCCGCGGAATCGAGCAGGTTTCGATTGCCGTGACACAAATGGATCAGGTGACTCAGCAAAACGCCGCGCTGGTTCAGCAGGCTGCTGCTTCCACGCACGCGCTTGAAATTGAATCTGAGAATCTGACCCGCGCAGTATCGGTGTTCCGCCTCGCCACCGCCGGGGGCGTGTTGCAACGCCGCAGTGGCCAGTCACAGGCCTTTACACCACGCCAGGTGGCTCAACCCACGTTACTTCCGGCTACCGCGCGAGCGGGTTCGGCAGATAACTGGGAAACCTTCTGACAGGCTAATTTGGATGAAGCGTCAATGGGGTTTCCGTCACACCACCTGTCCATTAATGGAGCTGCACCATGAATCAACCAGGCTCGCCAATGAGTGCTGATAACTCTTCGATCATGGCACAGATGATCCAGCGTTTACCGCTGTCAGATACGCATTTCCGCCGGATCAGTGAGCTGATTTATCAGCGGGCGGGAATTGTACTGGCGGATCATAAACGCGAAATGGTCTACAACCGCCTTGTCCGGCGGTTGCGGATCCTCGGGCTTAATGACTTCAGCAGTTACATGGCTTTGCTGGAAAGTGACAGTAACAGCCCGGAGTGGCAGGCGTTTATCAATGCCCTGACCACCAACCTGACGGCATTTTTCCGCGAGGCGCATCACTTCCCGATTCTGGCGGAGCATGCCCGTTCGCGCCCAAATAATTACAGCGTCTGGAGTACGGCGGCATCGACCGGTGAAGAGCCGTATTCCATCGCCATGACGCTCAGCGAAGCACTGGGGCCGCGGATGGCAAACTGCCGCATTCAGGCCAGCGATATCGACACGCAGGTACTTGAGAAAGCGACGGCGGGCGTTTACCGGCTGGAAGAGCTGCGCACGCTCAGCCCGCAGCAGTTGCAGAAATTCTTCCTCAAAGGCACCGGCCCGCACAGTGGCCTGGTGCGTGTACGCCCCGAACTGGCGCAGATGGTGGCTTTCCAGCAACTGAATCTGCTGGCAAGCCAATGGCAGCTGAACGGTCCGTTTGATGCAATTTTCTGCCGCAATGTGATGATTTATTTCGATAAAGAAACACAGGAGAAAATTTTACGCCGATTTGTTCCGTTACTTAAACCGGGTGGCCTGATGTTCGCCGGACACTCCGAAAACTTCAGCCAAATCAGCCGGGAATTTTATTTGCGCGGCCAAACCGTCTATGGCCTCGCCAAGGAGAGGTAATGAATAAAATCAGAGTGTTGAGCGTCGATGACTCGGCGTTAATGCGTCAGCTGATGACGGAAATCATCAACAGCCATCCTGATATGGAAATGGTGGCGACCGCGCCGGATCCTCTGGTGGCGCGCGACCTCATCAAGAAATTTAATCCGGATGTTCTGACGCTGGATGTCGAAATGCCGCGCATGGACGGTCTGGATTTTCTGGAAAAACTGATGCGTCTGCGGCCGATGCCGGTGGTGATGGTGTCGTCGCTGACCGGTAAAGGCTCAGAAATTACGCTGCGCGCACTGGAACTGGGGGCGATCGATTTCGTCACCAAACCGCAGCTCGGTATCCGCGAAGGGATGCTGGCCTACAGCGAAATGATTGCCGATAAGATTCGTACGGCGTCAAAAGCACGTCTCAACAAAAACGTCAACGTTGAGCAGCCACGCATTCTCAGCCATACGCCGCTTCTGAGCAGTGAAAAGCTGATTGCCATCGGGTCGTCGACCGGCGGCACCGAAGCGATTCGTCACGTGTTGCAACCACTGCCGCCGACCTGTCCGGCGCTGATGATTACGCAACATATGCCACCGGGTTTTACCCGCTCTTTTGCCGAACGTCTGAACAAACTGTGTCAGATCACCGTGAAAGAGGCAGAAGACGGCGAGCGCGTTTTGCCGGGCCATGCGTATATCGCACCGGGCGACAGACATATGGAACTGGCGCGCAGTGGCGCCAACTATCAGGTTAAGTTGAACGACGGGCCCGCGGTGAACCGCCATCGTCCGTCGGTCGACGTGTTATTCCGTTCGGTGGCGCAGTATGCCGGACGCAATGCCGTTGGGGTGATCCTGACGGGAATGGGCAATGACGGGGCCGCCGGCATGCTGGAGATGCACCGCGCAGGGGCGTATACCCTTGCACAAAACGAAGCCAGCTGTGTGGTATTCGGTATGCCTCGTGAGGCTATCGCGACCGGTGGCGTAAACGAAGTGGTGGATCTCAGTCAAATCAGTCAGCGGATGCTGGCACAAATATCAGCCGGTCAGGCATTACGTATTTAATTTTTCAGCCTCGCGGCTTAGCACCAAACCTTAGGAGTAGATAAAACATGGCCGATCCAAATCTGAGATTTCTGGTAGTTGACGATTTCTCTACCATGCGTCGTATCGTGCGCAACCTGCTGAAAGAGCTGGGCTTCAACAACGTTGAAGAAGCAGAAGATGGTGTCGATGCACTGAACAAACTGCGTGCCGGTGGTTTCGACTTCGTGGTATCCGACTGGAACATGCCAAACATGGACGGTCTGGATCTGCTGAAAACCATCCGCGCTGATGGCGCATTAGCCAAGCTGCCGGTGCTGATGGTGACGGCAGAAGCGAAGAAAGAAAACATTGTGGCAGCCGCACAGGCCGGTGCCAGTGGTTATGTTGTGAAACCTTTCACTGCGGCCACGTTGGAAGAAAAACTGGGCAAAATCTTCGAAAAACTGGGCATGTAGGAGCTGATTTATGGCAGAGATACCAATGCCTGCAAATGATGCGGCAACCGCGGGCGAGATTATCGCCCGCATTGGGCAACTGACCCGTATGTTGCGTGACAGTATGCGTGAACTTGGCCTGGATCAGGCCATTGCTCAGGCGGCTGAAGCCATTCCTGACGCGCGCGACCGTCTCGATTACGTCGTCACTATGACCGCTCAGGCCGCAGAACGCGCCCTGAACAGCGTTGAAGCCGCACAGCCACGCCAGAACAAACTTGAGTCAGGCGCGAAAAAGCTGGATAAGCGCTGGGATGAATGGTTCGAAAACCCGATTGAGTTATCGGACGCGCGCGAACTGGTCACGGATACCCGCAGCTACCTGAAAGAAGTCCCTGAGCACACCAGCTTTACCAATGCTCAGCTGATGGAAATCATGATGGCGCAGGACTTCCAGGATCTCACCGGTCAGGTGATCAAGCGCATGATGATTGTGGTTCAGGAAATTGAAAATCAGCTGCTGATGGTGCTGATGGAAAACATTCCTGAGCAGCAGGTTAAAGCCAAGCGTGAAAACGACAGTCTGCTTAACGGCCCGCAACTCGACGCCAACGGCGTCGGTGTTGTCGCTTCGCAAGAACAGGTCGACGACCTGCTGGATTCGTTAGGTTTCTGATGTGTTGGTCTGAATACCTGCCCGGTTATCGTTCTTCATCGCCGGGCAGGTATAGCTCATTTATATCGCAAAATAACGAATACTTTTAATACCCTCGTCAAATTAGATCGTCCATATCTGACCAGGCCTGGTCTGCAGAGGCTTTTGACAGAGCAAAACCAAGCCCAAAAGTGACGAGAATGACAAGGACCGCACCCGTAATCATAAGATAAATCGAAAGATCCCCGGTGTTTTCTAGTACTAAAAATGTCAACATCATCAGCGAAAATACCATAGCGGGAAATGCATAATGTATGGGTGTTAAAACCTCGCTGTGTTCAGGTTCTGCCGGAAGTTTGGGTATTTCTGAAGACAAAATAGCGAGTGCAGGTCGGTTTTTTTCTGAGGTGGCAACCAGTTGTGAACCCTGGCCGTACATCACAGCATCAGAAGCAAAAGCAAGCGCAAGCCACTGATAGCTGGCTGAATACTCTCCGAGAGATGTTTCTAACGATAACCTTTCCTGACCTGTTTTAGATTCGCTTAGCGCGTTCAGCAGAGGATATTTTTCGCTCTTCGATAAACCAGTATGCCACAGCGTTTTTGCAGGTTTTGCTTGTTCAGCAGCGAGAAAAACAGGAACTGATTTTGTTAATTCCATTTCACTCATTAATGGCTGGAAAAGGTAAACGGGTTCAGGTTTTTCCTGCGCAATATAGTTTTCGCAAATAAAAAACGCACTGGCATTTTCCATATACCGGCTATCATCTCCATGGAGATCTGCAATGATAATGAGATGTAAGGGTTGATATGTAATTCCGGATTGATAGATTATGTCGGTAAGAATATTATATGCAGGACATTCGCCCAGGGAAGTTATGTTTTCCTCACGGCAGGAAATATTCATCCTCGCAAGAACTTCGATAAGCTCTGATTTCGCTGATTCATTTTCTCCTCTCATCCAGCAGGTTATATTGAGGTCCGGATGTTGTCTTAATTTAACAGAAATAGGTTTCAGCAGTTTTTCGAGTAACTGCTGTGTTCGGGACATAACAAATTCATCATCCATCTCTAATTTGTGCGGTATTTTCTGTCCAAGTGGAAACTCACCTTCAAGTTTCAACATCTTCAAAGCAATATCATCAACCGGAGCAACAGTAGACCAAGCCGCGATGGTCAGATATTCCCTTGCATATTTTTTAATGTGATACAGTTTCCTGTCAGCAATGTTTTTCCTGACATCCAGATAAAAGGAATTTGCACTGGTAAACATAGCGATAAAACTTAAAATTATTGAGATGATTACTATGGGGATGATAATTCCGTAATAGAGAAACGTACTATCAACGTGTTTTCCCTCCGGCCAGTTAAGCGTTCTGATAGCCAGCGAAATACTGCATGCGATAGTGTATAAAAATAATATCAGGCCCCAGTGTGGTTTTATTCCTTGCGGCTCCTTTTGAGGTGGATAGAGTCTCCATTCCATTATGCAACACCTGCAATGGGTAATGTTGAGATGATCTTACATCCACAGGCGGATTTACATCCATTCACAACAACACCGCGCCCGTTCATCGTCCAGGTTTCGTGGCATTCGGTTATCGGAAATACGCCTTTATGCTCAGGGCAAATAACCGTGTCACCTTTAAGCGCTACAGCAATCCCCATGAATTCAGAGCCTGATGCCTGATTGACATGTCCGCCTGAAATCAGCGGATCATTTAAGCGAATTACACCTTGCATAAAATTCCTTTTATAAATAATAGCGTCTGGCAGTCAGCATGTTTTCAAAGTGTCTTTTATAATCACAAAACTTATCTGCCCGCATCCATATCACAACGCATATGGTCCCAGCCCTGGTAGTTTTTGACCTCAGGAACCTTATCGGGTAAATCCTGATAATTGGTATGATATTGAGCCGTGTCTTCAGCAAGACCTCGTTTAGTGATGTAATCCAGACCCCAGGCAGGACCGGGAAACTCGGGCTTAATGTGGTGATGGTCACCGTTTACCTGATAGTCAATTCCCGGGCCTCCAGTTGCGAGACGTGGGTCATCAAAAGGCTTTGACGACATATACAGGCTGTTCTTAGTGAGCAAAAATCCCTGATCGTTGATAACGGTGAAAGAGATCGCTTCTTCTTGCGGCGGTGCATTCATTCCGTCGGGCTCATTAGGACCAGGCGAAAATGCCACACTATGCCAGTTTTGCCCGTAGTCTTTAGAGACAATAAATCCACCTACACCCCAACCCGTAATAGCAATATATTTTTCCGAAGGATGCACAAATTTACGGGTGAAAATCCGATAAAACTGGCTGACAGGTTCTGTATGGATATTTTTTTTCGTGTCTGTGTACCAAAGCTCGCCCTCGCAATCCCAGCCTTTGAGTTCCAGATAGCGGTGGTCATCAAAGCGATAAACCACCTGCGTCGGCGGCTGTTTAGCCTGACATTCTATAACCGCAAGCATCAGCAGCCAGCCAGCGATTATTCTAAGATTCTTCATAATCCAATCCCTGTTATTTAACGAATCGCGTGTGCGCGTTATCCCTTATCTGCCCGCATCCATATCACAGCGCATATGGTCCCAGCCCTGATAGTTTTTGACCTCAGGAACCTTATCGGGTAAATCCTGATAATTGGTATGATATTGAGCCGTGTCTTCAGCAAGACCTCGTTTAGTGATGTAATCCAGACCCCAGGCAGGACCGGGAAACTCGGGTTTAATGTGGTGATGGTCACCGTTTATCTGATAGTCAATTCCCGGGCCTCCAGTTGCGAGACGTGGGTCATCAAAAGGCTTTGACGACATATACAGGCTGTTCTTGGTGAGCAAAAATCCCTGATCGTTGACGACGGTGAAAGAAATTACATCATCGTAATAAGGAGTATCGTCACCATTAGGTTCATTCGGCCCGGGAGAAATCCTTGCTCCACCTATTTCCCAGGTCAGTCCGTAATCTTTAGATGCGGAGAAACCCGTTGTCACCTTCCCCCACCAGGGAATAGCAATATAACGCTCAGAAGGATGAATATACTGACGCGTAAATATGCGATAAAACTGACTGGCAATGATCGAATGTATTTGACGCTGCGTGTCTGTGTACCAAAGCTCACCCTCGCAATCCCAGCCTTTGAGTTCCAGATAGCGGTGGTCATCAAAGCGATAAACCACCTGCACAGGCGGCTCTTGGGCGTAAACCATTGTCGTTATAAGCGTAAGAAAAAAACTAACAAAAAATAGTAGTCCTTTCATTATTGAGTCACTCCAGTTCTTTATTGTTAAGGGCGCGAGGCATTGCCCATTGAGTTACAGTGGCAGTTTGCTTATCTCCGCCTAACAAAATATCCAACTCTCCCATATTGAGTGGCCTTTCTCTCTTCCCGTAATCATTAACTACACCGAATTCGCCCTTTGGAAGTTTTTGATCAGGTTTGCTCATATATTGTTTTGTGTCTTGTTCAGCTAATATTCCCGTTTTATAATATTCCTTGGTTGGTATACTTCCATTTTGCGAGTCTCGCCAATCAGCCCGATGCAGTAATGCTTCCCAAAATTTCCCTGACTGATAATCGAATGACTTACATTGACCAATCGCCAGGTCAAAGGCCATTGCATGGGATGGCGCATGTTTGCTCGCAACAATAGAGGAATGTTGGCTATATCCAACAGGGTCGGTTTTCTCCCATTCCTTTTCTAATTCTTCACGTGTTTTGAGCCAGGTCAGTTGTATGCCTCTGTCTGATACCGTTCCGGTAATTACGCCGTAGATGATTTGTTTTTTGCGATCAATACTTTCTATGGCCAGCTGGCTATCGTTCAGAACTGAGCCCGGCCGGAGTTCCGGGTAACTGTATTTATCAAGGGAATAGACGGCCTTATCTGTTCTGCTGATGGCATTGGCTTTAGCCGAATAGGAAATCACTTTATCCGGGCTGTCTTCATCAATATCTGTCTCATAAGGGGTATCACACGTCGACGGATCGTTATCCGAGTGATTGTCTTCGCCCATCAGTTTAAATATGAACGTTTCCGGAAGTTCTTCGCCATTAACGATGACATCACGGTAGGAGTAATAAGAATTCATGCCAAAGGTGGTCGTGAAGTCATCTTCCCCGGCCCAAGGTAATACAAATGGTTCATCGGTAGGTTTTTTCCCGACTACGCCATGCTGATAAAAAACTCTTTGAAAAAGATTAGGGATATTTTTGGCAATATCTTGAGGAACGCCTCTCCAGCCAAATCCTTTAACGTTTTGAAGTGAAACGGTGCCGTCCACCGGGCAAAAGTAATTGTATATTTTGCCGTTATTATTTCTGCTGTAGCGGTGATCGCTGTGCCACTTGTTCTTGCTGGCAGAAGGCAGTGTACATAAATCTTCAAGGTTCTTAATTTCACCCTCTGACAGTTGCCCTCCCTGATATTGCGTGGCCATTAGCTTGCAGAAATTACTGAACGTTTCCTGCCTTGCTTTGTCCGTCTGATGATGTCCTTCCTGCAAATCCTCATTAAAACGGCTTTCCAGTGAATAGGGAGAATGATTGAGGATGACACAATTTGCTGGAGCGGCACCGGCCTGTTTCACCAGCATATTTGCCAGCATGGTGATGATTGTCCCCTGACTGTGGGCGACAATATTAATCACATCACCTCCAGCAACTTTGTGACGTCTTATCGTCAAAATCAAATCTGCGAGTCTTTGCGCGGCAAAGAACTGATAGATACGGTGCGGGTTGTGATAGATCGGGTGGGTATAATTCCCGCCGTTCATATACAAGGTACCGAACCCGGCGGCGGCCACGACCAGGCCATTTGACCCCGGCCCCAGCATATCCGGGATATTGGTCGTGGCATTGGCGAACGTGCCGCCACCTTTGGCAAAATTCACATCAAGGGCATTTTTAAAACTATCATTCTGAAACTTAATGCCATTACTGCCGTCATTTCCGTTTTCCGCCATCTTTTTGGGGTCGTTTTCCTGATAGCTGTCATAAGGAATTTTTGCGCCATCTTTCAGGGTAGTGACTTCGTCACGGTAGCGTTTCTGGTCGGCTTTCCAGTCATCGCGGGTTACGGGTTTGTAACCCCAGTAAAAAGGGATGACCGGTGAACGTCCCGGGGCGGTGATTTTGGTCTGGGCATCTTCATTGTGCATTGCAATGAAGTCTTTCCACTCATGTGCATAAAGATCGCTGCGGTCGAGGCGTTTTCTCAATCCCTCAATAATGCCCGTTTCCTGATTCTGGTACGCTTCGCCCACATCATTGACGCCGTGGACCAAAATGACGATGCAGGGCATAGGGCGGGGAACTGAGACTTTGCAGGTTTGAGCCACTTCGCCCAGTGACTGATGAACCCCCATCTCGTTTTTCGCCACGATTTTTGGCTGGTAAGGACTGGCTTTAGTATCAGTCATGAATAAGCTCCATCTTAAATGTTTCAATATCGTCACTGTCGAGCAGTGAGGATTGTCCTTTGGCGTCGGTGACACCTTCAATGACGTTACCGGTCGAACTGGTGAGTCGGAATTTTTGATTCGGTAATGTCTGTTCCGCATCGTCCTGCGCGTGAAGCTGGAAGCGACGTTTGAATGTTCCTTTCTCGAATGCAGGGACGGTTGTTTTCACACTTTCCGGGCCTTTGAAGGCCAGATTAGGTCCTTTCAGGTCGATAGCCGTGGGTGAGAAAATCTCAACTGAACCATCGGCGTTGATGCGTATGCCGCCTCCGCCGCAGGAAAGTTGAATTCCCTGTTTCGCACTGGCATTCACTTTGCCGTCGGTGCTCATCAGGGTGAAATCCTTCTGAGAAAGGAAATGCATTTCACCGCGCTGAGCCTGCGCATCAATATTGCCTTCACCGGCAATCATCTGGATCCCGAGTTTTCGGGCAAAGAGCGAGAGCTTATCTCCCACGGCCAGTGAGAATTTTTTAAGCACGTTTACGCTTGCATTGCTTCCTGCCGTGGCAATCAGGTCTGCACCGGCTGAAAGCTGTAAGCTTTCCGGTGTGGCAAAAGCCTGCCCCTTTTCGGCATAGGCTAAAAGGCCGGGAGCCTGCAATTTATCCAATGCCTGCTTCAACTGTTCCTGAGGCTCAGACTCCGCGGCGCTGGCTCCGGCGGTCGTGGCGCATTGCTGAAGCGTTCGCGCAAGCGATAAAGCACTTTCGAGGGCAGCGACAGCAGCGGTCATATCGAGCTGCTGCCCCTGCGCTTTGGGCTGTGGCTCTGTTGTCAGCATGAGCCCTTTGGCTGCACGGACAGCTATCCAGTGATCGGTTCTGGCCTCAAGGCCTTCACCCCGCATTTTTCTTTCTGCATCCACCAGATGCCCTGCACTAACCTGACTTTTACCGTACTCCGTCGAAATCTTTATATGTTCCTGATTTCTTTTATCTTCAAGCCGTATTTTGTTCTGTGAAGGAGTGCGAATAATGTTGCGTGTGTCATTGCGCATATTCACAAGGTCAGGATGTGCGCCATCGTGCATGACATGGGATATAAAGGGTCTGTCTGGGTCGCCGCCTTCAAATGCAATGGCGACTTCAGTCGAATTTATTAAAGGGAAATGAAAACCATATGTGTCGCCCGCATAAGGCCTGCCCAGTCGGATCAATGCACTTTCATAACCTTTTTTCTTAGCCTCCAGATCAAAATCAAATTTTACGGTGTAGCGGCCGAACATGTCGGTGCTGGCATACGTGGCATTTTCTCCACGGATGGTCACCCGTCCGGGCACTGTCCCGGCAATCACCGGGCGGTGAAGACGCTCAGGCCGGTAACAATAACTTTCGCTGTACGGTATACCGCGTAATTTCGCCAAAAAATGTTCGCCGCGGCTGCCACTTATTTCTATCA
The DNA here is from genome assembly GCF_019049615.1 of Rahnella sp. BCC 1045. Lineage (NCBI taxonomy): Bacteria > Pseudomonadati > Pseudomonadota > Gammaproteobacteria > Enterobacterales > Yersiniaceae > Rahnella > Rahnella sp. BCC 1045. The sequence continues at coordinate 35,062 of NZ_JAFMOZ010000099.1, forward strand.
CGCAAACAACAAATCCGCCTTTGAACCCCTCAGGAACATCCCCCTGCGGATTGAAAAGGACGCCGGGGCTCATCTCCGGCGTATTCGTTACAGCACTTAATATGCTCTGATTATTCAGGTGATATTCATGGCGCACCCTGGCATAAAACGTCGCTGTTTCACTACTTTTACCGTCTGAGCTTCCTTTTTCCAGAGGGTTATCCGCATAAATATAATCGCGACCTGTTGAAATCTTATCCGGCAGGTTGTGCACGTAGACAGATTTTTTAGCATCAGGCGAAAGGGCTTCACGATAGTTATAATTACGACTCTGAACGCCTTCCGGGATGACAGAATAGAACTCCTGAAGCTGAGTGATATATTCACCGTCACTCGCCATGCCCGAATCAGGGACGTACGAAAGCAATTTGTCGCTGAAAAGATAAGCACTTCCTGCATCGCCGAAAACAGTAACTGTTTCGGTTGTCACGTCTGGGTGGTTTTCGAATCTAAACCAGATACCGACTTCGGCAAGTAAACGCCGGATAAAAGTCAGATCGGTTTCTTGCCACTGGATCACCATTTCCCGCAGCGGGTAGGTGAGCGTCAGTTTTTCTAAATCGACCTGATAACCTTTAATTTCCTGGTGTTCCAGCAGGACCTTTTTTACCAGGTCAGGAACGGTAACATTCAGGTACACCGCAGATTTTCGGGTGCGGTCTAGTAACGCCATCTCGTGCTCGAGTACGCACTCATAGAGTGTTTCATCAGCCGATGAACTAATACGGGAGAATGATGTAATAACGCCATTTATCTGTTTGATTTGATGCCATTTCGGCTGACTTTCCCAGGAATTGTCAGAGCCAGGCGCACGCATAATGAAACTGGCGTAGCAATTGAGAATTTGATCAAGAGGGATATTCAGGCTGGGACTCGTAAATTTAATCACGTACCTGTAGGGATGACTTAAAGACTCAGTGGCAGTAAAAGAGAGTACATCGGATGTTATTGAATCGTGATGCTGAAACAATAATAGGTATCTATTAAGGGTGTCGTTAATTTGGATGTTAAAACCACTATTCTGATTATCCATAATCACTCCTGAAATATAGTTTTAATGAATGTATTTTTTAAGCTGTGCTGACAAATAAAAAATATAACTGAATTTGAAAAATACGTATGTTGAATGAGTCCGTATGTTATTAACGTTTTTTCAAATATGTTGTGAGCTGAGAACAAAAACACTGATAAAAGGCAGCATTCCCCATACCGTCTTGTTTCCTTTCCGGAAAGATATAAATGAATAAAAGAGATTTTTGGGGGGGCAGTATATCATGCTCGCTATGATGAATTATCAAAAATACCTTAGACGTGCGATTTTTATCTGAGATGAAAAGGGCGAGTAACAAGTTCTTATAAGTTGTATCGCCGCAAATTTCTCCTCTTTGTCACCTCCATAATGTTGAGCCGTTTGTTCATACTGTCTCTGAGATAATGAAGTTGCAGCCACGTTATCGAAGTCCGGTGGTTCTAATCGCTAACGCAAAGTCAGCGCATCAGGGCCTTCTCGTTCCTTAGGAAATGGATAAAAACACGCCTCTCTGTCCAGTAATTCTCCTCTTTTTATGAACCTTGATGCAGTGCTGCGTTCTTTTTGAAAGTTTTTTAAAAAAATTTCATGTCGCAGGATCCTGGACTCCTACGCTTATCCGGGAAAAATCCTGGAAACAAATTAATCCAGATCTGTCTACGGGGGAGGGGGAAATTATCCGTTATCTTTTGCTCTTAATATTTAATAAGAAAT